>SYLX01000170.1 GCA_005808505.1 Bdellovibrionales bacterium
ATTTGATCCGCTCTTTTCACTTAATCACACCTGCGCGATGACCCGGGATCGCATTAAGCGTCTGGCGCGAAAGACTTGGGCGATCTCGAAAAAGAAAGAGTTTCTCGAGCTTCATCTGGCGATCTACGTCGATCATCACAACCAAAATTTAGAAGCGCTGGCCAAGTATTTTTAACTTCAAAGTGAAAAAGAAAATACCCGGACGAGACAGCTCCTTCGTACGTTTCGCTGCCGAAAATAAGAAAAGGGGCCAACACTGTCAGCCCCTTTTTCAGACCAAAAACTGCAATTAGGTGGTCCAGTTCGAAGTTAGTTACCCCAGAACAGCTCACTCAAATCGCGGTCAGGCTGATCGTCGTATTGATCGAGCTGGTTGAAATCCGTTGGGTCCTGGAAGTTTCCGCCTTCTGACATCAGGCTGCGAGTGCTTCCGCTGACCGACGAGTCGGAGTGCGTGTAGTGCGCATTTTCCGCATCGTTACGAACTCTATCCCGCTCCATGAGCGTCGCATCGCTCGAAGTTGCGCCCGAAACTGTGCCTTCTTCAGTCGTCATGTCTTCAGCGGCCATGCTTTCAGAAACAGCTTCGTCATCGTACGCCGACTCGTCTGTCGTCGTTGTCGTAGTCTCCGACATCGTCGACGAATCATCGTTGTAGCCCATGTAAGTGAGTCCGTTCAATTCGCGGTTCATTGCGCCCGACTTCTGCGCCATCTCCGGCATCTCGAAGAGGATGACGGCTTTCATCGGACCGCCCTTCGACTTCACGATTTTGAATTCGTTAGAATCGACTTTTGCCGGAGCGCCTTGTTGCGAGAAGAGCGACTTAAGCTCCGCTTCATCCGTATTGAATGCGCGGGCAAACCAGTTCGACTTCTCGGCCATATTGAACGTCTCAGCCTTGCTTAGCTGAAGCGTTTCGCTCATGTAGTTATTGATCGCTTCGATGCGCTTCTCTACGAGCTCTTGATCCTTCTTCGGCAAGTCCTTTGCGTTCTTGCCCATCGGGAACTTCTTATCCGACCAAACCGCGAGATAGCTCTCGCTGATCTCGTGTCCGCTCGCCTTTGCGTTGTCGACAAGCTTCTTCAAACTATTTTTGGAAGCTGCTGTAAGTTCGGCCGAACCCTTTTTAAACTGGATCACCTCGTAATTGTGACCCTGTTTCATTGGCATGTTTGCCATCGACTCGCGATCGGCTCCCTGCGCATCGCGATTCGTTTCAACAGTCGAGCTTCCGCTCTGCGATCCCATAGAGGTCTGCTCGGACGTGCTGCTCATGCCGCTCGTTGAGTCGTTATTGTTGGCATAAGCTGCGCTCATAGCGAAAACCAAAGCTGCTGCCATCACCGGTAATCTCGCGTTCATAAAAATCCTCCTTTTATGATTCGGCCTCAAACAATTAGGAGCCCAAACAAAAAGACGATAGTCCAGTGGACGGTTGAATAAAACGCGGCGAAAATGAATAACTTTGTATTTTTCTACGATTGCGCCATTTCTTCTCGCTACCATGTGCTTCATGGTCACAGCCGCGGGTCAGGCTGAAGAAACTCACGCGCCTTCCGCTCGAAAAGATGCGTGCCGCGCGTTCCGCGTTCATCTCAATACCGAAGCGCCTCAGCCTCCGGTCGAAATCGCAGGCGATGAAGAGAAGTGCATCGCTTGGTTCGAGTCCCTGGATCATGATCAAGACGGAATCAAGGACTGGACGGCCACGTACGATGGTCAAACAAACTCTGTTTTGTTTCCGTTCGACGAAGACATGGATGGTGACGGCACCGTCAACGTTCTCGACGAAGCTCCACTCGACTCGAGTCGTCCTTCCAAATCGGCGCAGCGCTCGCTTGCGGCTAAAAAAGTTCCTCGACATCTTTCACTCGGAGGGAAAGCGGGTCGCCTGCAAGCTCAACTCTTCCGGCGCTTTAACGTGCTTGCAATCGATCACACAGACCGTCACTCGGCGGGAGCCTTAGCGGCACTTCTCACCCTCTACGAAAAAGCAATTCCCGAAACCACTCGCGCGGAACTGAGCTCTGTCCGATACGTTTACGCCTTTGCCGGACATGATCGCGTATTCAACATCGCCGCCTACCACCGCCAGGCGAGAGCGCTGAGCATCGGTGGTCTTGGAGCGTACGGTCCGCAAGACAAACAATTCGACGCCGATACGAGACTTTCGGTGTTCGGCAGTTTCGCTCACGAGATTGGTCACGCGTTTCTCTTCGATCGCATGTCGGCAGAAGAACTTCGAGACGTCGGAACCGAATTTGGAAATTGGGCAGAGACTGAACCCTCAGATCTCACGAAACCGAGCGCGAAAGCACCGATGAAGCTTTCAGGTTTTTTGGATCACCGATTCTTCAGGTCGCATCCGTTACGAGAACTAGCTCGAACCACCCGTAAGGATCCTAAAAACCTTGAGTTCATTAACCGTGGAATTTGGCGAGACTCAAATCTAGTTTCCGAATACGCGACAACAAACATACATGAATGGTTCGCCGACGCTTTCGCCGCCGCTCTCATGCACAAACTGGGGGAACAAGGCGAACTCGGGCCCCAATGGCGCGAGCGTTTGGCGCGACTTCCAAAGCAGCCGGGCGCTTACTGGGTGAATTACAATAATCTAACTCCGAGCTTTCGTACTTGGTTCGATTCAAGACTTGCTCCCGCGCGTACACCCGCAAACGTTTCCGGCGGGAAGAAAAGTCACGGAAAATAAAACCTGCTTTGATCCTTTCTACACCTAATCGCGGATTAAGCCCCCTATCCTGTTAAGCGTCCTCTCAACTGAGAGGATCTTCAGGAGGTCCGATGATGTCGCATACGTTCCGAATCCTTCGCGTCAGTGGAATCGATGTTCGCGTTCACTGGACGTGGCTGATTCTCGCTTTTCTCGTAGCGTCTTCGCTCGCGACAGGCTGGTTTCCGGTGATGGCTCCTGGACAAACGACGAATACTTATTGGAGTGGGGCTGTCTTCTGCTCGGCTGGGCTCTTTTTCTCGATCGTGGTCCACGAGTTCTGCCACGCTATTGTTGGGCGCGCTTTTAAGATGCCGGTCGAAAAAATCACTCTCTTTCTTTTCGGCGGTGTTGCGCATCTCGATGACGAGCCGCCAAATGCGCGCTCCGAATTTTGGATGGCCATCGCAGGACCAGCCGCCAGCGTGGTGCTTGCGTTCGGCTTCTATGGACTCCAAATTTTGGCCACACAAAATGGCTCACCGTTGATGTGGCAAGCTGGGCTCAACTATCTTGCTTCAATAAACATCGTCGTTGCGGCTTTTAATATGCTTCCCGGATTCCCGATGGACGGTGGTCGAGTCCTTCGATCCCTCCTTTGGGGAATCAAAGGCAATATGCTTTGGGCGACCAAAGTGGCTTCAAATGTCGGACAAATTTTTGGTGGCGTGTTGATCGCGTTGGGACTGATCACGCTCTTCCGAGGTGCCGCGATCTCGGGCATCTGGGGTTTCACACTCGGCTTTTTGGTCATTGGTTTTGCGCGGGCCTCCTTCATTCAGCTCCTCGTTAAGAAGGAACTTCAAGGTCGCCCCGCGGTCAACTTTATGGACCCGCTTCCCGTTACCTGCCGACCTGAAACTTCAGTTTCAGATCTAATGCGCGGAGTACTCAATCGAAGCGAAACGGCGAATGGAGAAGCTGTCGGTCCCGTCATCGGTGAGAACTGCGAATACGTGGGGTGCGCAAACTTGCGAGCGGCTCAGAAACTCCCGGAGCGAGAGTGGTCTCAACATCAGGTAAGAGAAATCATCCAGCCGCTGGAGAGCGATCACTTGATTGATCCCGACACGGACGCCGAAAAAGCGCTCACCCAGATGACGAAGAAAGGTTATCGCGAACTTCTCATCATCCGGGGCAATCGCTTAGTAGGCGTGCTCACGCAGGCTGCTTTGTCGCGCTATCTCTCGTTGCGACAGAACCAGGCTTACTCGTCGTAAGAAACTTCGATGATTGTCCCCACGGGCGGCGGAACATCAAAGACGATCTTTTTTCCTTTAAGCTTGTAACCGATGTCGAGGGCGGGCGTGAACTTCACGCTCGCTTTTCCTCCGCGAGGCTCTTTGCGGAGCTCAAACGTCGTCACTAACGTTCGTACCAAACGGCTCATCTCCGAAAGAGGCTGGGCGTAATCTTTTTCGCAAATGCTGATGAGCTCCGCACGCGTGAGCTTTGCAAGTTCCGCCACGCGGGTGGCGAAGTTGCCTTGTCCGTTTCCTTTCGACTGGCGGCGCTGCTCTTCCTGGCATTTCGTATCTTCAGGCTTGATGACGATGCCGGTAAACATGAGTCGTTTCTCTCTCCCGAAAGCGAGCTCGAAAGCATTGATGACAGCGCTCGCCGGAGTTGCGCCGATTACGCCGGTGCTCATTTCATCCTCGTCGCTCAGGACCACCACCACCAAAGGCGCGCCCTCACGGAAAAAGCCGGCGTTAGTCGAAAAACGCTTTCCGAATGATTGAATCAGCTGAAGTAACGGTTGCTCGTTTGAGGAAGCACATCCTTCGCCCGTATCGAAGTTGCAGTTAAGCGTTTCGCTTCGTTGGACCGTTTCCAAAAAGGCTTGTTCTGGATTCGATGTCGAAGGTGTCAGAACAATCGATCCGGTTCCCTTCCACGTCATCAAAGACCCTTGGAGACCGAACTCTTTTGAATCGACATCGGTCGTAGTCATCGCGATCTGGTAATCGAGATCTTTGATCCCACTGATGAAACTTTTGAAGCGCTCGCCGAGCTTGGTTTGCTCTTCGTACATAGAAGGCGAGTTATCATTAATAATGAGGATGTCGACCTTATTGCCTCCGTTATCTTGAACGAAGGTGTCCGTCGTTTTGCTGTTTTCCAAGATTGGCCCTTGGATCATCGGATTCAACGGAATGTTCTCAAAACGTTGCGGCGAGCACGCGATCAACGAGCCGAGAATCGCCGCTTTTGATAGGGCTGTGAGTTTTTTGAAATCCGACATGCTATTCCGCCTTCTTCTGCTGGGCTTTGAATCCGTTTTGCTATTGAAGAACTTCGAACTCGAGACTGGACCATCGTCGCGTCCGGCTGGCTCGACGTTCGTTCCCAAGACTTTCGTTCGCATTACTCACTAACTAAGGCAAAAGTCGGGCCGTGACTTGGCCCAAAGCAGAGTCTGGAACGCAGCGCTTCAAGACTTCGATCTGTAAAGTGATTTTAATTACGAGACGAAAGACCCAATGCCGATAAAAGTGTCGACTTGTTTCACGTGTCGTCGAGATAAACGAAATTTATCGAATTGAAAAAGGAAGTTTTCGAACGGTTGCTGAATCAAATGAAGAAGTCCGTTCGTCTGCGAAGGACGAAGGTCCAGCTCACACTGGACCTTCGACAAGCTTTTCGGCCGACGACCTAGACTTCTGTAGAGGCGGGATAAATATCAAAATCCTGAAATGTTATGAATACTGTCGAGTAGCTGACACTGACGACGTTCTCAATGACGCTCTCAACGACGCTCTCACAGCCTCTAACGGTGAAAGTCTAGGAGCTCCTCCGTCACCTCGCGAATCAACTGCGGTTCATCACCGGTATACAGATAGTCGCGGATGGAGAGAAACGCTCGTCCATGACAGCTTGCCGACAATTTATGATTAGGCAGATCTTTTCCGTAGATCACCGTCTTTCGACGTTCACCGGGAAGAACCTGTGTTGGATAATCCGGGCATTTGATCGAAATCTCGGCGACACTCGATTCGCGCCAGGCCTGACGGCCTTGACCAGAATCCGCAAGGTCCAACCAGCCGGAAGCAACTTGAGTCACTTCGAAGCCTGATTTCTCCCCGACCGCTTCGCATTCGCCGAGACGCGATTGAAAAACTCGACCACCGGCGAAGTCATAGTAAGGGCGCGAGCACGTGAAGCGTTGATCCGCCGATTGTCCAGGTCGACACTCGCCGCGGATCAAATCGCCTCGAGAGATGGAAGTTGTCGGTGACGACGTATTGGCCGCCTCAAGTATCTCAAGCTCGAAGCGGACCAATCCCGTCGTCGATGGACGGCTCAGAATTTGCCGGCGATCGATGATCGTCCGAGTGAGTCGTTGACCTTTGATCTCGGTCGAGACTTTGAAAACGTCACCAGCCGAAAGTTTTTGATCAAACTGATTGGGGATCTCGTCGGTCGTCGTGCAACCCGCTTTGCCGAAACTCGGGTCCTCCCCGACGGAATTCAGAACTTGTTCGGCTTTAAAGGCGCCTTTCATCCCAAGGTCTTCTAAATCTTTATCTCCTTTGGGATTGGGACGTCCGCAGGCCGCGATCAAAATTCCTGCTGTAAGAACAACGGTTCTGCGCCAAACGATCTTTGTCATTAGAATCCCTTTTTCTGCTTCCGTGCTTAAAGGCTTTTCCTCATTTTGACGGGGGTCATGCAGGCGCGTCAATCAAGCCAGCTATCTTTGGACCTCGCGGGAACCTTCAGGGCCAAGTGCTCAAAAGAAGAAAACGTCTTGAACATTCGTATAAGACTCGCTCGACGACGACTTATATTCTAGCTCGTCTATGCGAAGGATCATCGTCATTAGGCGCGATGTCTTTAAGCCTTCGCTCATGCATCGAAAGAAGGGAGTTCGGAATGTTGATCGTCGAACTGTCGGTGAATCCTTTAAACAAAGGCGAAAACCTCAATCACGATGTCGCCAAAACCGTCGAGATCATTGCGCAGTCGGGTTTGAACTTCGAGATCGGGCCGATGGGAACTTGCGTGGAAGGCGAGTTCATGGAGGTCATGCAAGTCGTTGAACGTTGTTTAACCGAGCTTGGTCGCGATTCCGATGAGTTGTTGTTCACGATTCGCGGAGACTACAAACATGGCCGTGAACAACGTCTTGAAAAGCGCGTGCAAGAAGTTGTTGGAGAAGTTTTCCGCGACACGGAAGATCCTCTCGAGATCGACACCGTTGATCTCGATGACTCCGACAGCCCCGCTCGCCAACTTCAATAGAACGACCTGGGTTCAACTAACTATATGAAAATGATCTCAAAATGCGGTTCAGATAGAGCCGCTTTTTTTTGATATCTTAGACAACTCAGACGACCCCTGATCGAGTTTAAAACCCGTTCTTTTCTGCCCCGAAATAATCAAGACTCTCCAATTTCTCCACGCCTTCCGGAATGTAGCCCCTTTATTTTGCAGTTGAGTTCACGAAAATCCGGCATTGAGGTTGCTAGTTCAATATCTCGTGGCGATCGGAGATCGTCAGTGTTTTTGAAAAGTATTGGATGGAACAGAATAGGGAGGTTCTAGAATGTTACGCGCAGCAATCGCATTTTTCGTGTTGGCTTTGATCGCAATGGTTCTCGGCGCTTCTGGCTTTGCCGGCGTTTCGATGGAAATCGGTCGCACACTTCTCTTCGTCTTCTTGGTTCTAGCTGCTATCAGCTTCGTTGCGAGCCTGGTTACAGGTCGCGGCACCAAGTCGCTGCCCTAACTTAACGTAAGCGCAGAGTATGCGTAAGCGTAAAAACCCTGAGCAGACTCCGAACGGAGAACTTGCTCAGGGTTTTTTTTGGCATCTACCTAATGACTCAGACCTTCTGATTCAGGCCTTATAACTCTACATTGTTTAGCGAAGAGAATTCGGCATAAAGTACGGTAGAAAATCAGGCTCTCTTAGATTTATCTGCGGAATCGAGCTTCTCAGCTAGTGTATTGAGAGCGTCCTGGACTTCTTTGAATTCATCACTCTCACGAAGTTTGATGCGTGAAGTGTACCGACCGGCGGATAATTCTTCGATGTGCTTCACGATCGGCACAATCGGACCAAAAATCCGATGGCTCATTTGAATTCCCAAAACAAACGAAAATGCGGCTAAGACCGCCGACAACATAAAGGTGATTCCTAACGTCGTATTCAATGACGAGCGAATCGTGGCCGCCATTTCCGGATCTAATCCGTAAGCAAGCTCGAGTGAGACGAGCGTTCGGTTGAGCGAGAACATGATCACGCCGATGAAAAGCGTGAGCACGAGCATGCCACCGCCCATGAACAAGAAGGTAAATCGGAGCTGCTGTCGTGGACGAACCAGCATGCCCCTCAACGTCCGGCGATCTGCACCGCCTCGGTTTGAATCCTTTTGCGAAGCGTTCATCGATTCTTCACTCATAGATTAGTCCCTCTCTAACGACTCTAGTGAAAAAGCTTAAGGCTCACAAGTTTGAAAGCAACCGAGTCTAGCCCGACATCCCCTCTCTTTTTTCTTATTACTGCATGAGTCGATTTCGACGTTCATGTTGATCCGAAAACTTCGACTCTGCTAAAAGTTGTTCATGCCTGAGTTAGCTGCGATTTACGTCCTTGGTCTGGTCGCTTGTTTACTCCTCACGATGCTCTTTGTTTTCTTGTGGAGCCAACGCTTCAACGATCAACAACACCGCACGGTACGCGAAAATCTCAAACGAGCTCAACTCTACTGGTCGGAAAACCTCGACAAAGTCGTAGTCTGGGAAGATGGCGCCGAACAACGTGACCGTGCAACGTCACTCAGGAATATTTGTTTAACGGGCGGCCTTCTTTCCGCATTGAGCTGGGCGGGTGTTTTCTTCCTCCTAGTTATTATGTTGAGCTATCGTTTTTTGGCCCGCTCTCGAACAGAGCAAAAAATCTTTAGCTCGCCGCTCTCTTCCAAATCAGAAATGGATTCGAACGACGTCTTGCTCCTCCTTCGTTCCCTAGACGCGTACAGAGATTAAGACAGTCGTCAGCTGCCGGGACCTGGTGTGCCAGTTTCTGCAAGGGCTCTTGAAGTCTTCTTGAATTCGACGCTTATCGTGCGGTTTAGACTCCTTGTTTTCACAGGGAGGAACACGCGGCCATGAGCATTAACGGGAAAACACCTGACGAGCAGCTTGCCTACGCGATTCGGAACGAAGCTCATCCCCTCATTGGCGCAAAGAGCGATCTGGATCCCCTTCTCGACATGGTTGGTGAGCGACCGATCGTTTTGATGGGCGAGGCCACCCACGGCTCTTATGAATTTTACCGAACGCGATTTGAGATCTCTAAACGTCTGATCGAAGAAAAGGGCTTTGCTGCTATCGCAATCGAAGCCGATTGGCCCGACGCACTTGAGGTTAACCGGTTCATTCACCGACGTGATTTGGATTCGGAAGTGGCTGGCGCTCTCGAACATTTCCGCAGATTTCCCATGTGGATGTGGCGAAATACGGAGTTTCTCAAGATGGTGGAATGGCTTTGGCTTCACAACCACAAGGAGGTCACCGCAAATCGAGTGAGCATCTACGGAATTGATCTCTATAGCCTTTATACATCCATGCAGGAAGTGATCCGGTATCTGGAAAATGAAGACTCCGAGGCGGCGGAGCGCGCCCGTCAGCTCTACTCATGCTTTGATCATTACAGCCAAGATCCCGTTCGTTATGGACGCTTCGTGCGAGTCGGCGCGCAACCTTCTTGCGAACAATCCGCAACGCAAGCAGCGCGCCTTCTCTTTGAGCGCCGCGCGCAAGAGCAGCTGGGACGGCCCAGCGCCTTAGCTTCGAACTTTGCGGCTGCTGACGAGCTTTTCTTCGCGCAGCAAAATGCGGAGCTCGTAAAGAATGCGGAAAGCTACTATCGAAACATCTTCAGCCCAACGGTGAACACGTGGAATGTTCGCGATCGCCATATGGCCGATACCGTCGATAACGTTCTTAAACAGCTCGCGGAGATGAAGCGACCGCAGAAGATCATCATCTGGGCGCACAACTCGCATATCGGTGACGATCGCGCGACCGACATGGGTCGCAGGGGTCAGTGGAATATTGGTCAGCTCTTGCGCGAGCGGCATCCAGATCAAACGTTCCACTTAGGATTTACGACTTACGACGGCACCGTTACGGCCGCGACCGAATGGGATCACCCGCCGGAGTTGAAGACGATACTGCCAGCGCTGCCGGAGAGTTTCGAAGCACTTTTTCACAAGGTGGGTGTGAACAACTTCTTTCTCCCGCTTGTAGGCTCCCCACTGCGTGCCGATTTGAACGAGACGCGCCTTGAGCGCGCAATTGGCGTGATCTACAGCCCAGAAACGGAGCGGCAGAGCCATTACTTCGAAGCGGAGCTCGCGGATCAATTCGATGCGGTGATGCACTTTGATCGCACACGCGAGGTTGAGCCACTGGATCGGCTGCCGACTCGGGAGCTGTATCGACCTTCCGATATCCAACTCTAACTGGGCCACTTTGCTGCAGATGAAATCCCGTCTGACGCTAGGGGGATGACCGACGTTATGGCCAGAATCTTGCTCAACTCGCGCTTATGTCTCGCGAGTGCCCCCATTGTTCAAATCAAGAAACTTGTCAGTCCGGGAGGCGGAAGATCGTCCGGGCGGGGTGGTTTCGGCGCAAGTCCGATGGGCAGCGGGTCCAACGTTATCACTGCACATCGTGCGGCCGTGGTTTTTCGAGCGCGACATTTTCAGATTGCTACCGACAAAACAAGCGTCACTTCAACCACCGTGTGAAGATGGACTTCGTCGAAGGCGTGTCGATGCGCGGAATCGCGAGAAAACAAAATCTGCATCGTACAACCGTGAAGCGAAAACTCATTTTCCTCGGAGTTCAGGCACTTCGAAATCTCGAAAGGATGAACGGCCGATTGCCGATGGTGAGTCATGTTCAATTCGACGATCAGGAAACGTGCGAACAATCTAAATATAAACCACTCTCGATTACAATTGCGGTGGAAAACAAGACGAGACGTATTCTCGATTTTGAAGTTTCACAGTCACCACCCAAACACTCCCTAGCAAAAAAGGCGATTGAGCGCTTCGGACCTCGACAAGATGAGCGCAAGAATGGTCGTCGGAATTTGTTTACAAGGCTGCAGAAGATCGTCAGACCGGATGCGATTATCGAGTCGGATCAGAACCCGCACTACCCGCCTGATGTAAGAAAGTTCTTTCCGATGGCGAGCCACGTGAATTACAAAGGTCGACGCCCTAGAGATCATGGGACCGGTGAATTAAAAAAAGGGTTTGACCCTCTCTTTTCACTGAATCATACGTGCGCGATGAATCGCGATCGGATCAAGCGACTCGCGCGAAAAACTTGGGCCATCACCAAAAGACGGGAGTTCCTCGTCCTTCATCTCGCGATTTTCGCCGATCACCACAACCGGAAGCTCGAAACTTTGCAGAAGTATTTCTAAACCCTGGACGTCCGGAGTGGTCTGGCCAGCTCTCTAAATTTCTCATCTCTAAATAAAAAAGGAAGAGGGCTGACATTGTCAGCCCTCTTCTAACTCCCATTCAAAATCTGCAATTAAATGGTCCAGTTCGCTGCGGTCTGATGAACATGCCGAACCGAATTCTTCGACACCAAGAAGCGCTCAAACCAAGCAGTCGTCACCCGTACGACTTCTTCTTCGGCTTCTTCGGTATCGATGGTCTCGGCGACGCCGGGCAAAAGAACCAACGCCTTCTCGCTGTTGATCAAGCGCATCGTCTCGCGCACGTTCTCCACGAGCGTTTCGTCTTCCTCGCCCACGATCGAAAGGACCGGCGCATGGAGGAACTCCAGAACATCTTCCGCATCACGTGCGTCCGTTTCAACCGTCACCACGCAGCGGATGCGCTCAGGTTTCGAAACAGCCGCACGAAGCGCTGCCGCGCCGGCATTCCCGCAGGCGACGAACCCGACCGCAAGACCCGTCGTCTCGCTGCTTTCTCCAAGCCAGTCTACCGCTTGACGAAGTTGGCTCGACAATTTTTCCGTGTTTGATTCCGTATCGCGAATGTGAAGGAGAAGCGTCGCAATCCCCTTCTCATTGATTCCTTGAGCCACGCGCAAAAGCCAAGCCGAAGGCGCACCATCATCAACGAAGATCACCGCACCACGAGCGTCACGCGGAACCGCGAGACCGCCAGAAACCATTCCACCATCGAGCTGAACATCAACTTTATGAGGAACTGCAGATGCCGATGGCTTCGATGCCGAAGGGCGAGACTTCGCATGTTCGCGAACTTTCTCGACTTCCGCGTCAGTCACCGTTTCTGCTTCGTGGAAGAAGTCGCTCACCGACTGAATGGCTTCCACCCGCTCTAAACAAATGAGCTCAATTTCAGCATCGCGCAAGCGCTCTTGAGCACTCTCGGTTACAACCGGAGTTACGACGACAATACGAGCTGCTCCGTGCTTCTGCAGATTTTCAACGACGCTGACAGCTGCAGCGCCCGTGATGATGCCGTCGTCGACAACAACGATCTCACGATTTGCGGGCGCAAAACCCATCTGATCAAAGCGGCAATCCGCTGTAACGGGAGCAAATTCAGTTGTCTGAGCTGACTGTCTCTCCGGACCCGGAGCGATGTCGAGATCCGCACCTAACGCCTCGCTAATCGCTTTTGCAACGGGCAGAGCTCCGCGAGGAATCGCGAGAATGAGGGGATCAGTCAATCCTAACTGTTGAATCTCCTCAGCTAACCGTACTCCGGCTTCTTCACGAGTTGAGAATAACGGAGTGACTTCAGAAATGGCGCTCATGAACCCTCCTTGATCGAGCGTCGACGGGCGTCGCGCTCAAACGCAACTCCCCTGAGCCCTCTTTATACACGGAAGTAAAGCGAGTTCCATTCATGTCCTGTTCACATGTGAACGTGTGTCCCGTTGAGCTTTCAAAACCATAAACGCTTGAAAGTTTTTAGAAACATCGCTTTTGCCCCGGTGATAACTTTCTTCCGTATTTGTAACCATTTCTTCTAAATGTTGGAGGAACAATGCCTAACTACAACAATCGCTTTGGCGGAGACTCGAATCGTTCCGGAGATGAAGATCGCGTTCAAGACCGCGATTACCGCACCAGCTATCGCTCGGATTACCGAAACGACGCGGCCGACGACGCTATGGATTCGCGAGACATGCACCCACGCGATTCCCGCATCTACTCAAGCGATTATGGTTGGCAAAACGCAGACCGCGACTACGAAGTGAACCGCCGCCAGATGAGCCGCGACAATGATCGAAACGAAAACAATCGAAGCGGAAGCTGGATGGATCGTGTGGATCGCGCCTTCAACCGCTCGATGGATCAAATGCGCGAGGGCAATCCCATGCGCGACCGCGGATACATGAATATGGACCGCGATCGTAATTACAGCTCCTACAAAAACCGCGATCATCGCGCCGATTACGGACGCGATTACAATCGTGACGACCACCGCAACATGGATTACCAACGCGGCAACGATTTCGGCCTCGGCATGGGCAGCGATACGCGCAGCTCAGATCTAGGTTTCGGCAACTACTTTGATCGTAATGGCGTAAATGAACTTGGCCGCCGCTACGATTATGATCTGAATGAGCGCAACCGCGCTTCGGGCAACTATGGCTTCGGCAACAGCGATTACGACTCGAGCTATTTCGGAACCGGTCGGGCCTTTAGTTCTACTCGCGACCAGGACTTCAGAAACGAGTCTCGTATGGGTCATGCAGGTAAAGGCCCCAAGGGATACAAGCGCTCGGACGACCGAATTAAGGAAGAAGTGAGTGAGTCACTTGAGCGACACCCACACATCGACGCAAGCGAAATCGAAGTGGACGTGAAAGACGGAATCATCACGCTCCGTGGGCACGTGGAAGACCGTCGCCAAAAGCGATTGGCGGAGGACACCATCGAGCATCTTCAAGGCGTAAAGGATGTTCGCAATGAACTTACCGTCAACCAGAGCTTATTCGAGCGAGCGAAGGAGTTCTTAACTGGTGAGTCGAGAACTGACGCAACGTCTTCTCGCCACTAGTCTTCCTAAGGCATTCAGTTTTGAGGGGGCGTCAGGCAAACGTCCCCTTTTCCTTTTGCTCGATTCTTAACGCCTCATACACACCGCCTCGAAGCAGCACGGGCGATCTATCGGTTATGATCGGCGCGGCTGAATGAGGAGGCCTATCATGCCAACAACTGAAAACGATCGCCGTAATCAACAGATCCTGACTCTCGACAACCCGAGCCTGCCCGATCACGATCGCACTCGCGATGAAGGCATGCACACGGCCGTTCCGCGCGAATTCCTCGGTAATCAGGAAACTTTCGTCGGCGGAATCCAAGAAGGTCAGCCGAACGAAGCCGGCGCCCTGGATGAGAGCCCGATCGCTCCGCCCGATCAGGAGTTCCAGCAGCTCATCGATTCGGGCGTGAACGCGAACAACGGGCAAATTCCCGAAGACCCAAACAATTGGCTCACGTCAGATCCTGAACAAGGCTACGGCGAAGGCGATCCGGAAAACCGTGGCGAATCTTTGCCAGACATTCTCGAAAAGACTCAACATTAATTTCTGATCGAAGGGATTTGCATGAATGGTCTATTCGCCAAAATTTTGATTCCACTCGCTGTGGGTGGAGTTTGTTTCGCTCTTTATCGCTTATTGATGCGCGACGAAGCGATCCTCTCTCCGGGCGTCGCTGAAAAGCTTCCGCTTTCAAAAGATCTCCGGACAATCCCGGACGTGGAAGGAAACTACGATATTGACGGCGTTTCTTTTGATTCGGAGGGGGTCGTAATCGGAAGTGCACCCCCCTGAACTGGCGCACTTAATTGCAGATACAAAAAACCCGCTACCGAGGCGTCGGCAGCGGGTTTTTTCTTTTTGCAGTCAGATTCTGAGTGGTTAGCACCGCTGACGCCAGGGTCCGCGGCGCTAAAAACTGCAATTAAGTAGCCCAGTTCAAACGGTGAGCGTGTCGATCTCCCCATCAATCACATCCTCAGCCATTACAACTTCGTTGCCGCTTGAGAAGCGGCGTCCGAAGAGGTAACCGAGAGCGAGGAAGCCCACGCTCACGAGGCCGATGTGCATCCAGGGATTCGAGCGCGCGTGCGTGTCAACGCGGCTTGCGAGATCGCGGCTGAGGCCCGGAACTTGGCGTGCGTTTTCGTAGAGTTTCGATCCAAATTGCGAGCCGCTGCTCATCGCGCGCGAAGCGAAGTCTTTGAAGTCGAAGTTGCGTGCGCCGCCAGAAGCCTGAGTACCGCTGCTCATGCCCATACCGCGGCTCTGATTCACGTCGGAACCTTCGCCGATGCGGTTATCAACCGTGATGTGGGGATGGTTAGCGAAACCTTCGCGGTCATCCGACGCAGCCTCAGTTGCGAACGTATTGCCAGGGCTCGTGGAAGCCGCAAGACCTGCGTCGTCCATGCTGCTTGAACGGGTTCTCAAGTCACCGTTCATTGTATCTGCACCCGCGCCGTTAGTAATACCGGAATTGTTTTGGTCCGCCATGGGGATCACTCCTTGCCAAGTTGACGGAGCTTGTCTCCAAGCTCGCTTAAATAGAAGTTGTTTCGTGGCGAATTGCCAGAAACCGACTTCTCGCCAGCCTAGTGTCTGCGCGCCATTTCCCACAAACTTTGCGGAGCAGTTTGTGCGGAAATTGAAATCCGGGCGGAGGATTGTGCTGAACTCTCAACGTGCGGGACGCAATGCTCCTTTTATAGGTTCAAGTTGACCATCGATGGGGGCTAGCTGCTGCAATCCTAAAACGGCAAGAAGGAGAGGGTAAACATTGACGTTTTCCATCGTGGGAAGCTTCGCGTTTTCACGGAACGCTGGCCCATGAGCATAGAAGATTCCGTGCATGGCTTTATACCTCACCGGATCCCAACCGTGGTTAGCTCCCGCCGTCGAAGGCATTCTCGCCTTTAAACCGACGGAGTACGGAGCATCCGGTTCAACGATCAAATCACCCGTGCGCGGAGTTGCCGTATACCTGAAAGGACCCATTTGATCGCGACGATGAACGCGAAAAGTTTTTCCCGCCTTCGTCGCCAGCGCGTTGAGAATCTTCTCAGCTTCCGCAATGAGTGTAGGGTCCTCTCCCTTATTCAAATACAACAGCATCTGCGGACCGCGCCCTACCGATTTGAATTTTGCGAGTAATCGCGCAGCCTCCGGTGTCTCGTCGAGCACGATTGTTTTTTTTGCTTCGAGATCTTGCATCCCGTGGTCCGAGACGACGACCAAATTTACCGGAAGTCCGCTTGCCGCGATTCCTTCACGGAGTCTACCAATCTGTTCGTCGATGGCGAGCACCGCCTTACGAGTTTGATCCGAGTTCACGCCGAACTGGTGCCCGGCCGTATCAACATCGTCGAAATACAACGTGATGAAGTGCGGACGACGCTCGGCCGGGAGCTTCAGCCATTTCAAAACTTGATCGACGCGAGCTGAATTCGCCACCTTGTCGTCGTAGCGATAGAAGTAGTTTGGATGCATGCCTTGGATGTTCGCTTCACTCCCCACCCAAAAGTAGCTTGCACTCAACAAACCTTGTTTTTGAGCCGTAATCCAGATCGGTTCACCGAAGTACCACGTTCCATCTTCGACCGCTTTTCGATCTGGAAGCGAGTAAACCGCGTCCCGCGCAGGATCGTAGAATTCGTTCGAGACGATCCCGTGACGATCAGCCGTGAGTCCGGTCACAAGCGTATAGTGGTTAGGAAACGTTTTGCTCGGATAAACGGGGCGCAACGATTCGGCCGCCACCCCTTCGTTCGCTAGCCGAGTGAGATGCGGAGGAGAGAAAAGTTTATTATAGTCGTGCCGGTAGCCGTCGATCGAAACAAGAATGACGTACGGTTTATTTATTTGCTCAGCGGAGTTCTGAGACGCCGGTCGGTACATCAAAAGATTATCGGGACCACGACCGATTTCGGGAGAAGTGGGTGCCGTCGAGCAAGCCGACGAAAAACTCAAAGCTAAGAGCGCAACCGAGAAGTAGATGGCAAAACTTGAACGGCGATTCGATGCTGGCGTCATGAGCGGCTCCTTGAAGCCGATACTCTACCGCAGCTCTGATTCATTTGACGTGAGATTCGTGTTGCCAAAAGTACGTTTTGCGACGCGAAAAATTCGGGGAGCCGACATGGCGAGCTCCCCGAGAAAACGAATCACTGACTCTGATAATTAATCGAATTGATCCCGATCGTCTGGTTGGGCTGGCCGGTCAGCTTCAATATTTCCGAGATCGACGTTTCCGATATCCGGGTTGCCGTGATCTAAGCGACGCGAAGTTTGATCAAAGTGCTGCGTACGCCGCTGGCTTTCGCGACCGTACTCAAATTGGGCAGCCTTATTGTCCTTGAAGTCTTCAGGCAGCCCACTTACGTCATCGCGGTCGCGGCCAGAAGAGGATGCGGAGTTGGTATCAACTTCGTCGTCTTCGCCGCCGACAATGCCAGCCGCCGATGTCTCACTCACACCCGTGATTGGGCTAAACGACGGTGGATCACTCGCAGGGAAGCTGTCTTCCGCCATCTTATCGAGGTAATTTTCTTGGTCGTTTAAGCGACCCGAGTTTGAGTTCGCATCGGTGCCGCTTCCGCGACGATCGCTCTGCATGCCTTGGCTTTCGACTCCGCCAGAGCGATTTTCATCGCTTGCGTCATTCGCCTCACCACGCATACCTGCTGGAACTTCGTTTTCTTGAATTCCGGGATTGATCGTCTCCGAAGAAATTCCCGGTTGATCTTGTCGAGAGTTGGATCCCGATAGCGTCGAATCATTCGTTCGCTGGGGCATAGGGCCTCCTTATAGTAGACTCGAAAGGTAGTCGCCTCGAAAGGCGCCCCTATCTTGCCCCAGCTGTTGATCCGAACGTGTCGCGTTTTCTTGGAGAACCATTGAGGTTCTAGCGACGAGAAATCGAATAAGTCGCGTCGAGAACCCGAACTGAGCGCCTAAATCACAAGCCGAGGAAGCTCGCGTAAGCGAAATCATCGCGTGTCCACGAGGTCAGACTTGGCGAAACAAAGCTCGCTTCACGGATGCGCCCTTCGACGCAAGTCGAAAGAACGTAACGATCGTTTTGCTCTTCGCACTCCGAAGTATCCCAAGCGCGCTCGGAGTACTCGATGCGGTAACCGATGAACTTGCCATCGTTGAATAGGGCTTCTACGCGATCGAGCTGTGTTTTCTCGTCCGTTTGGTAGTCGCCTTCGAGAATCGTGTCGGCCCAAATCACGGCCTGCTCGCGTGCGATACGATCAAACTTCGCCAAGAAGTTGCTCACATGCGGATGCATCACGTGGCTTTGACGATCGAACAAAATAGTCGAAGCTACGTTTGCGAGTGCGCAAGTGGTGTCCGAGGCGCGGCAATGCTTTTGAAGTTCGCGGATCTGCGTCGAGAATGCTTCGTAGTCGGAGCCAAATTCGTCGGCTTTTGCGCGAGTAGCGACGCCCATAACAAGAGCAACCGCAATGAGCGCGAAGATCGAAGCTTGAACAAGGGGTTTTACGTTGAAAGTTTTCATCCTGAATTCCTAACCGGGGAAGATCTAAGTTGTTAATGTCGAAGGGGATCTTCCGAGCCGGGTGAAACTAGCAGGATCTAGACAGATGGGTACAATGTATAGCAATCAAGTTATCATGCATTCTCTGCATGATAACGCTGGATGGCCCGGCGAAGCGCCTGCGACAACCGCATGAGCGGAAGCCCTTCGATCGCTGTTGGATCGTCCGTCGCAACTCCCTCGAAAAGGGATATGCCGCGGCTTTCAAATTTGAAACTGCCAGCGCAGTCGAGGGGTTTGTCGAATTCAACGTAGTCGGTGATTTCCTGCGAGGAGAGCTTGCGAAACTGAAGTCGGGTTTCTTGAACGAAACTATCTTCACGCCCTGCACTGTCGATGACGCAAACACCGGTCAGGAGAGAAAGGGTTTTACCCGACGAAGCTCTGAGCTGCGCGCAGGCTTTTTCTTTGGTGAGTGGCTTTCCGAAGATGCGTCCTTGGCAGACGAGGACTTGATCGCTGCCAATGACAACGCGGCCCGGCCTTTTTTCTTGGACGGCCCAAGCTTTCCTTTTACTGAGTTCTAGTACGAGCGCACGAGGATCCTTGATCGTGCGCTCGACCGCTTTTTCATCGATATGGGCGGGCATCACTTTGAATTCGAGACCGAGCGCGGGTGCAAGTCGTTTCAAGAGTCGCCGGCGAGCCGTGCTTTGACTCGCCAAAACGAGTTCCGGGCTCTTTTTAGCCGAAGACTTCCTTGGGGCCTTTGCTTTGGCGCGGGATTTCGTTTTCATCGTCTCCCCTCCCGATCGATTAGAGATCAGCTACTAACGATGCCGTCAGACCAAAAATCGTGAGGCTGTCAGCATTCGGGATTTTAACTGTCGCGAAGGAGAAATCTCCACGCAAAGTTGCATCCGGAAGCCAGCGATAGGAGGGCCCGAGCGAGAGCGCGAACACAGACTCAGCTGCCCCCGTGTTGCCGCCAGCCGTCATCGTGATGTCTTTTCCGTACTCAAGACGAACGCCGCCATCGAGTTGCTCACCCAAACGGAGGGTCGAGAAAAGTCCAAGGCCGATGCCCGACTTATCTTGACCTGCAGTCTTTTTGAACACGAGCTCGCCATCAAAACGCATCTTCTCCATCGAGAGTCCGCCGTTTACGTCGACGAGGAAGTTATTTTTGTCTTCAGTCGTTGATCCCGCCGGAAGTGCGCGCTGGTTGAACATCGAGAGTCCCAAGGCACCGTAGGCAGTTCCTGCATCAACACGACCCTGAAGTGCAAATTCGATGTTCTCGTCACCGAGCGCACCTTGATCCGCCGGGTTTGCGATTTGCCCACGGAACGTGAGCTTCTCGACGTTATAACCGAGCTGCACGCCCGTGTGGGTCTGCGGCAGCATCGCGAGTTTTAAAAGGCCTACGTCCGCGAAGAAGCGATCGCGCGAATCGTTAGCTTCAACACCGAAGAACGTGTCGTATTGGCCGAACCGGACAAAGAGCGGAGACCCGTGCTGATAGTTGATAAACGCTTGAGCTTTCGATGCCGCAAACTGCAGACCGTTTCCAGCGGGAGCGTATTCGAAGGGAAGATCCACGTGAGCCGACATGCTCATGAAGTCTTTTGCGAGGTAAAGTGCGCCGTCGTTGATCGTGAACCCGCGATCCGCAACTTCAGCGGCGCGATCTTTATTCGGGATCTTCAACTGCGCATCGACGAATGCATCCCAGCGGAATTCTGATTTGTGGTCAGCCACGCGTCGGGGCTCACCGACCGGGGAGATAAGTTGACCAGAGCGGACCTCAGCCAAACGCATTTCGGCTGCAGGCGGCGGAGGCGGCGGAGGACCATTCGGCGCAGGTTTAGCCGTTCTTCTATTTTGCGCGAATGCAGATGCGCAGCTGAGTACGATCAATGAAACGAGAACCAATCGCATGCAGGAACCTCCATGATGAATTGCGTGAGCCAAATGCTGTGGCCGAGAAGGCCAAGCATGCAAACGGAGTTGGAGGTTGTCACTGCAGTTTTTGGATTTGCTTCAGAAACGGGCAACTAACGAGCAAGTCTCAAGCCAGTCCGAGCGCTACGCGCCACTCAGGCGTAGGCTCAATGAGCTTGCGCGCTTTGAGATCAAAAAGTCCCATCGTAAAGTCGGCGATGCAGGCCTCTTCACCCTTTGAGTTCACGAGTACCTGGCGAAGAACCGAAATTTTTCGTTCGTGGCTCGTAAGCCACGAGCGGATCACGCAATCTTCGCGGTTTCGCACTTCGCGTCGAAACTGGAGGTTGATCCCCAGAATTGTTGGTCCGATCTGCAGCTTATGCACAGTTTCAAGACCGTATCCACGAGGGGTGATGATTTCCCACCGAGCTTCCTCAAAAAGCTGCAAATAAACAGCGTTGTTCACGTGCCCGAAAGTATCGAGGTGCGCCTCCTTGATCTGGAGACGGTGTTCGAAGACGGGGCTTAAGGGTGTCGGCTCAGTTTTGTTCTCTACTCTGTTCTCTGACATACTTCCCGTATCTCACGGGGCGTACTCCCCATTCCAGCGCTTTTCGAAGATGACCTCCCGTGTCCCGCTTGGTAGATTCCTTTCTTTCCACAAATGACCACGGAGACCGGAATGAAGACGACCGACATCCCGCAAAAGTACGAGCCTAAAGCCGTTGAAGAAAAATGGCTAAAAATTTGGGAAACGGAAGGCCGCTACCACTACGATCCGACGATTCCGCGCGAGAATACTTACGTCGTCGATACTCCGCCGCCGACCGTTTCGGGCTCGCTCCACATCGGTCACGTCTTTAGCTACACGCAAACAGACGTGATGGCGCGCTTTCAGCGCATGAACGGGAAGAACGTTTTCTATCCCATGGGTTGGGATGACATCGGTCTTCCGACCGAGCGACGGGTTCAAAACCTCTTCGGAATCACGTGTGATCCGAACCTCGCTTACGATCCTTCGTGGAAGGCGCAAGCGAAAGAAAAAGAAGAACGTAAAAAACTTCCGGTTTCGCGTCGCAACTTCCTCGAAGCTTGCGCGCAGCAAACAGCCGACGACGAAAAACGCTACGAAGCCTTGTGGAAACATCTCGGTCTTTCGATCGACTGGCGCCAACAGTACGCGACGATCGATGAGCATTGCCGCAAAGTTTCGCAGCTCTCGTTTCTCGATCTCGTTAAGAAGGGCCTTGTTTACAACACCGAAGCTCCGACTCTCTGGGATACGGGTTTCCAAACGGCAGTAGCACAAGCGGAAGTCGAAGAACGCACCAAACAAGGTGCCTACCACGATCTGAAGTTCTTC
>SYLX01000171.1 GCA_005808505.1 Bdellovibrionales bacterium
ATTTGATCCGCTCTTTTCACTTAATCACACCTGCGCGATGACCCGGGATCGCATTAAGCGTCTGGCGCGAAAGACTTGGGCGATCTCGAAAAAGAAAGAGTTTCTCGAGCTTCATCTGGCGATCTACGTCGATCATCACAATCAAAATTTAGAAGTGCTGGCGAAGTACTTTTAAGCATCGGCAGATTTTCTGTGTCCGGCCAAAGTTCCAAAAACGCCGCCGATGCGGTGAACTGTTGTATGAGAAATAAAAAAGGGCTGACCAAATCAGCCCTTTTTCGGAACCGCTAATCTGCAATTAAGTGATCCAGTTCGGTCAGATATCTCGGTTCGCTCGATCACTAGAAACGTTGCCCGTATGATTGTCTAACGATTCGGAATCAACGTTCGCGTTTGTATCAACGTCAGAATTGAATTGTTGTCCTTGGCTTTGATCGTCATTCAAGTTGTTGCTGACGTTATTTGTATCGTCGCTGGTGCTCTGAACTTGGTTGATGTTGTCGGAGCTCGTCATGCCAGTGCCTTTGCGATCCTGATTCATGTTGCTTTTTTTGCCAGCCATTTCGTGCCTCCTTGAAAATCATCTGTAGAACATTCAATGAAAGTGCTGAGAACTATCGGTCTAGATATTATTTTCGAGATCGCCTCCTTTCGTTTCGTCCTTGTGTAGATGTTGTTCGTTACTAGAGTCTTCATGGCCCTCGTGATGACCATAATCCGGATCCTGGCCTACTTCGGACGCAGGTACACTTGTTTCTCCAGCTCCTGAAACAGAAGATTGATGAGGTTTTAGCTCTTGTTCGCGACCGGCGGGCGCTTGGAATTCATTAGGGATCGTTCGGTTCATTCTGTCTCCCTCCTGCATTAATCGCCGAGTGTTGATCACCGGCCGAGCAGGAACCAGGGAGCATTGTAGAGTAGGAGCCTTTTGTTGTCGGTCCTATGCGCTTGTAGAGCTTGTCAGAGTTTGAGCAAGGCCTAGGGGCAACCTCATAACTGGCGCACCTAATTGCAGTTTCTTGAGTGGTTTGCGCTAGGACATTTTATCCTTAAGCGCTCAGAATCTGAGTCAAAAATGGTGAATTAAGCAACCGTACCCTCGACGGTCGCTGAGGCGACCTGCAATTAGGTGCGCCAGTTCAATCCCAGTTCAGGATCAACCACCCGCCACTCTTCCCCAAACTCACCGGAGTTAGGTTCTTCCGAGCTAGCACAGTGAATGTGCCCAGCGTCACCCCTAGGCCTTTCGTTTTGAGCGAGTCCGAGATCTCGCTTTGGAAAGTCGCGAGGCTGACATCGACGCTTCTCATTCGCGTCCGGGCGTAGACCTCGTCCCAAAAGCCGGTGAGATTCATCGTGAGCTCCGAGAAAACACCTTTCAACTCCGGCCCACCACTCGCCGTGCGATCGATGTAAAGTCGCATCGGCCCCTGCACCGGTGTTTGGAACGTGATCATTCGCTGATGACCATTTTTCGTTTCAAGCGGCGCCCAAACAAGCGCATCCAAGCTCGCATTGAGCGATGAAGACAACGTTCCGTCACCCAAATCCTTCAGCTCACCAATTACCGGCTTCGACTGCGGCGCGAAGTCGAAAAGGAAATCCGCATCCGCAGGATAATACTGCAGCTCGGGCCAGACGATCACCTTCGAGACATCGCCAGAAAGAAGATCCTTGAACGCCGGAATCTCCTGACCGCGCTGGCGCAGCTTCAGCTGGCCCGTCTTGTAAGACATGTCGTTTAACGCATTCAAAAGCTTTTCCGGCAACAAAAGCGCAAAAGCAGGCGCCGTCGCAGGCACGACACCGCCAACCACATCAACGATTTGATTGACCGAAGCGCTCGCAAACAAGAAATCAACCGTACCGACGATCTGAAAGCGGTCGCCGCGGATGTTTTGAATCTTACGAGGCCGAAGCGTCGCCTTCACTCCCGGCAAGCTGATGTTCAGCGCCTGCGCCTCGAGAAATTTAGTACGTGTATCCGCCTGAATTTGAGCCAAGCGCTGATCGAGTGCGCGCCGGAGCTCCGCCTGGAAGTTCGATGAATCCCCAAGATATTTCTGCAGGCCCTTTTGGAGCTCTTCCTTAAATCCGTCCACACCCGTGCAGTTAAAGTCAGCGATGCTCCAAGCATCCGCGGGCCACGCTACCGAAAAACGCGGAACTTTCACTTCCGGAAGGCCTTGCGCATCGATCGATGTTCGCAGCGTCGCTACGAGCGAAGCTTTTCCTTTCGGAAGCGTGAGCGTTAGATTATTGCAACGACCCTGCACACGCATGCGTACTTTCACGCCCTCTTCGATGCGCTCGATGATCGTATCGATCGAAGCTTCGCGAATTTGCAGCTTCGCGGAAAGATCTTCGGCCGTAAGCAAGTGCTCAGCACCCATGAAGATCGTTTTCGTACCTGAAGTCAGTTTGTAGGCATACTCCGCCGTAATCCCGCGAATCTCCACCGGTGCCGGATCGGTGATCACAACATCCGCGAGCGCAGCTGTATCTTGCCCCTGCAAGTTGGCGGCAAGTTCATAATCCTTGCCGTTAAAAACGGAGTTATCGATTTGAAACACGAACTCGCTGCGCACGAGACCATCTGCTCGCGCGACTTCTGAAGAAATCGCGAGGCCCGTGGCTAAGAGAAATGAAAACAGAAAAAGAGAGTTCGATTTCATACGTTTGCTATCGGCCAAGGGAGCATTGAACTTCATAGTTGAAACCTATTTTCTTCTGTCGACACCGTAGGCAAATTAGCCAACAATAGAAACGCACCGCCCTAGCAGAAAAGTTGTCGCAGCCATGAACGGTTTCTCTGAATTTTTTCTCAATCTTCTCCTCGTCATCGTCGGCTTCGTTGCGGGCATCATCGACTCGGTCGCAGGTGGCGGTGGACTCATCACCGTGCCGACGCTTTCGATTGCGATTGGCCCTGGTGCGCTCGCAATCGGCACGAATAAGGTAGCGGCCGTTTGTTCATCCCTCTTCGCGTTGCTCGTCTACTTGCGAGGCGGTCACGTGGAAATTAAAGGCCACCGGCGTTTTGCGCTCTTGACCGGAGTCGGCGCTCTGCTAGGTGCGATGCTCTCGCCCCACATTCCTCCACCAGCATATCGATGGATACTGCTGACGGTTTGTCCGGTGATTTTGTGGGTCGTCTATCGCAAAGACCTCTGGGCAAAAGCGAAAGTGCAGCAGATTGTCGAAGATCCGAACGGCGCCGAACCGTCTTCAGATGGAACAATGCCAAAAGCCTCGCATGCAAGATGCCTTCTGTGGGCCGCAGGATTTGCGTGCGGCTTCTACGATGGCATTGCGGGTCCCGGCGGTGGAACACTTATGTTTCTTTCGCTCTTCCTAGTCGCAAAAGTTCCGCTCCTCACGGCGATGGCGACCGCAAAGATCGCGAATCTTTCTAGCGCTTCCGTATCACTCGCTTCGTTCGCGGTGACTGGTCACGTCCTCTGGACCAAAGGCTTGTGGGTTGCGCTCGGAATCTCGACAGGCGCCCTCATCGGGGCGAACTTTGCCACTCGCAACGCCGCTCCCGTTGCGCGTGCGATGTTGTTAGTTTTAGCTAGCCTTCTCTTGATCCGCCTTCTCTTCACCTGAGCGCCAAACCTTCAAAGCGGGTCGATGATTAGGTTTTTCCTTGGCGTGTTCCGATTTTTGATCAAATCGTCAAAGGCCGCGCGACTAAGGTCGTTTTTCTGGCCCCACCCACAAGCATGAGGCCTTGTGTGACACCACGACTGTGGCAAAATGGATTCAGTATCGGACTCAACAACTTAGGACGAGTCTGACAAAGGGGTTTTTCGAATGAGCTTCTGGCCTCAAACCCGCAAGCAGAGACTGCTGACCACTCCTCATCACGACGGCACTCTCCTTCCGGTCGCACGCAACTCGACATCTAAACGCTCTTTCAAGACTTTCTTCCAGAAGAGCAAAGACACCCAAGTGGTCACGGAATTTCGCAGCAAACTCAAGCTCGCCGAAGATCTGATTTCGAAGTTGGCGTTCAGCCTACGCGAGATTCAAGGCATGGGTCGAAAGACAAAAGAAACTTCGAATTCAAAATCAGCGCGTCCGCCGGCGCAAGTTCTCTCGGTTGTCCGTCCAAACGAAGAACGCGGCTGAAACTCAGAACGCTTCCCGATCACTGGAGCGTGGAGGGAGCATTCGGCTGCGCTCGCGGTGTCGGTGCGGCGTACGAACGAAACTTCGCCGAAGTCGCCAAGACTCGCTTGAAGCGTCCATCATCGTCCTCATCGAAGAGATCACCGATGATTTCTTCGATGATATCCTCCACCGTCACGATCCCAGTACGTCGCCCGTCGCGGTAAGCGATGCTCAAGTGACTTCGTTCGATCTGCATACGACGAAGCGCTTTGAGAATAGGCCAGTTTTCATCGACGCGAATCACGGGACGAATCAAGCTTTGCCAAGCCTCAACCCCGGTCGCGCGAAGAACCATGAATTCTTTCGTATTTATAATTCCGGCAACTTCCGTCTCCGCAAGAACCGGAAGCCTTGTGTGACCCGACGATAACACTGCTTTCTCGACGTCCTCGATCGAATCTGTTCGCTTGACGGCGATGACCTCGCCCCATGGGAGTTTTACGTCACAGATCCGTTTGTGCTCTAAATCAACGAGATTTAGCACGTACTCCCGCGTCTGTTTCGAAAGCTCATCGAGTTCAACCGGCGGAGAAGTTGCGGGTTCTTCTTTTTTTAGCACAAGGCTTAACGGTCGCATCAATCCGATCACGATTCGGGTTGATGCTTCAAAGAGCGAAACTACGGGACTGAGCGCACGATCGGCGATTCGTAACCACCGTGCCGAAAGCATCACGACGCCGAGAGGATTTTTGAGCGCGAGTGTCTTTGGTACAAGCTCTCCGATCACGACATTTAGGTAGGTTAAAGGAAAGACGACTAGAACGACCGCCAGCCCTTGCGCCAACCACTGATCCATTTCCCACGTCGCTTGCAACCACGGGGCCCAGCTACCCACCGCCCCCACTCCACCAACCGCAGCCGCAATAGCACCGACTACGGTAATCCCGATTTGGATAATGGAAAGCGTTCGCTCAGGATTGTCGCGAAGCTCGAGAACACGTTGCGCATCACTATTACCTGTACGCGCAAGCTCCCGGAGCCGAGCTTTGGTCACGGTAACGAAGGCCATTTCAATTGCGGCAAAGATTCCATTTAAGATGAGGCAGAAGACGATGACAGAGAGTTCAATCATACCTGCCGCCAATATGAGAACGGCTACGGAAACTGTCAATGGACCTACGGCAACCGTTAACAGAGTACCGCGGATACGAACTGCCTTATCAAGAACAAAACACTTGTTCGCGAATCTCAGGTAATCTCAAGTTGGTGATTCCGTGCCTCTCCTCAACGACGACCAGAATGGAGAACCCCTCGCGATGTATAAATACATATTGTTTTCTGTTCTCTGCGTTGACTTGCTTGGCTCCACCGCTTTTGCGGGCCGCGAGTACGATGAGTTAACGAAGAATCTTCCGCAAGACGTGATCGATTTTGTTGATCGTAGAATCGGCTGCAATCATTGGGAAAGTGAATTGCCAGGCGGCATGAAAAATCCCGACAATGTTAAGTCGGGCCGCAGCCAAGTTGCAAAAAAGTATTTCGACGAAGCAAAGTGCGAGAAACTTGCCAGCGACGAGAAAAAGCTTCGAGAGAAGTATGCGAAAAAGAAGAACGTCTTGGAAACACTCGAGCGTTCGAAAGACCTAACCCCGGCTGATTGAGCCGGGGTCCTCAATGGAAATCAATCAATTCGTACCTGGGGCTACTGGCTGAGCACTGGGAGCCGGATCGGCGGGCGCTGCAGGCGAGGTAGCTTGAGGATCAACTTGCGCAGGTGGCGCTGCCGTTTCTGCTTTTGCTGCGGGTGCACCTTGAGCCGCCGGGCACTCGTATTGATCCAAAAGACGCGCGTTGAAGTAAGTGCCACCACTGTTCAAATCCCAAGGTGGATACGGGAAGATGCGAACACGTGCGCAGCGCCCCTCGCGGGCCGCCGCAAACTGGCGATCTTCAGAACTTGAGGTATAGATTCGACCGTCTTCGTCGGATTGAATTGCGATCGCGAACGAAAACAGAGCCTCACGCGAAATCGTTCCTGATCCACCGCCAAGAATGGCGGTGTTGTCGTTGAGACGCTTTACATCGGTCAAACGGCCGCTGATCGTTTTTGAAAAGAAGAAGCTATAATTTGCCGTCACGATCCAAACAACGGCGATGATTGCTACAATAACCAAGAAAGTTCTAAGGACGCTGACCACGTTTCTCATAGCCCGAGCATGCGCGGAGCGCCGCAAATCAATCAAGTCAATTCTGAGCGATAGATCGAGAAAGAGCGGAGCGGAGAAGGGAAGAAGGCCGTAGCCAGCGAGGCTAGCCGCCCTTAAACGAGGCTTCTATCGCCTTCACGACGGTCTTGAACGCGAGGCTTCTTTGCGCATCGGGCCTATAAATCAAGCAGAGTTTGTCTTCGAAAATTGGTGCTTTTGATGCGATCGGCTTGAGTTTATACGAAGGTTCGCGTTTGGCGACGCGGCTAGGGAGAATCCCGACACCCGCTCCGATCGATGCAAGCTTTGCCACGACTTCTAAACTCGATGAGTGGATCACGCGGCGAAACTGCCACTCCTCTCCTAAGCCGGCCTTTTTCACTTTCGAGATTAAGGCTTGTGTCTGCAGAAGATCGGGATCGCAGATCAACACGTCCTTCGCCATCGCACCTGGCCCACGATAGAACGTCACTTCATCCGTGATCAGAGGAACGATGCGTAGATCCGGATGCGATACCGGATTGATCACAAGAGCGCAGTCGAGTTCAAAACTGATCACGCGCTCGGTGAGCTTTCGTGAGAGATCGTGCTGAAACATGACTTCCAATTCAGGATGATCGATCAGCAACTTCCCGGCGAAACCGCCGACCGAATAAAGTGCGACCGAAGCGTGGCATCCGATCGTGACTAGCCCCTTCACTTCGGACTCTTCACTTAATGCTTCGGCGCGCACTCTTTCCCATTGGTCGATGAGAGCCTTTGCTTGCTGAGCGAAACGTGCGCCGGCTTTAGTGAGGCGAACACCCGTTTTCCCGCGGAGCAAAAGCGGAGCTCCGAGCGAATGCTCAAGACGTTGAACAGCGAGGCTCAAAGTGGGTTGAGTGATACCCAAGCGTTCGGCCGCACGCGAAATATTGAGCGTGTTCGCGACTTCGAGGAAGTATTGAATTTCCGCTGGATTCGGCAACATGAAAACTCCCGACTAAACGAGCGAACGATAGATAAAAAAGATCTATCACAGCCGGACGACTTATAAATGTAATTCTATTAGCTGGAAATTTCTCGCTAGCTTCAGCGAGGAGGCGTCGAGAGCAGGCGCGCTTTGCGCTTCTGCGCTCCGCCCCGAGCGGCTTTGTGGGCATGACTATGACCCGATTCGCAGCACGCGCAAAGCTTGCGATTGACCTGATGCGCGCGGATGAGCAGAACGCTCCCCGCAATCGTAAGTGCACCTTGGGCGATCAAAGACTCGTGGCCGAAAACGAGGGCGCCCAGCGCAATGAGCACAAGTCCCGGCAGACTCCACAAGAAAACGCGAGCATCGCGGTGTTTCCGGTAGCCCGGTACGAACGCCGCAACGGCGAGGATGGGCAAAACGACGAGCAAAGACTCATGGAAGAATTCGTGCAAGAAGCCCATTTCGAGCGTCGGGATCGCAAGAACTAAGATGGGCATCATCGCGCAATGAACAACGCAAAGACCGGAAAGGCAGATGCCCAAACGATCCGCCCACGTGCGGACAATGGCCGAGTCCGTCGTAGAGGCCTCATGATAGGTCGTCGAAGACTCTGCGCTCATTTGCATTGGGGACCTTTCATGCTCATCGTGATCAGGGAGAGAGATCGAACCGTCCATCTCAGCGGTTTTAAAGCTTTCGTCGGCTCGAACTGGACTGACTGTACTGTTCAACTCTCTCATAGCCTTCTTTACCGCCGTTCCTATCACCTATCACCAGTCACCTATCACCAGACGTCTTATCGACAGAAGGTCGTCGAAACCCAATGGATGATCCGAACTAGTGACCTTCTCTATTGCATATCTTACGGTGCAAATGCAAATGACTTGCAATTGGATCCCGAGTTGAGGAAATTTCTCCAACCGCGAGGGTGGCTCGACCTACGTGCCGCCCCTCCCGCCCAAACTCCGGGAGAAAGGAGCCAGTTTTGAAAAATCATCAGCGATGCCACAGCCCTACTGGCTCGCGTGCGACAATCAAGTCCGCTTTAGGGCGACTCAAAGAAGCTGGGTTTAAACTCACGAAACCTCGCGAAGCCTTGCTTAAAAGTGCGGCGGCATTTGCGCGTCCTTTTTCAGCCGAGGACCTTCACCGTGAACTCAACGACGAACATGCATCCGGAAGCTGCGATTTAGTCACGGTTTACCGCAGTCTAGCTACCTTCAACGACCTGAACATTTTAGATCGCGTGGACTTTGGGGACGGGGTTGTACGCTACGAATTCCGACAACCGGGTGGGTCGCATCACCACCATTTTATTTGCAAGCAGTGTCATAAGATTGAGCCGCTTCATGTTTGTGAAGTCGAGTCACTCGAGTCGGCCCTCGCCAAAAAAGGCTATCGCGAATTGTCGCATCGGCTCGAGCTGTTCGGCCTCTGCCCGGAGTGTGGATGACGTCGTATTGTGACTGCCTCACGACCGAGTTGCCGGTCGGTCTAGAAATCAAACCAGAAACGAAGCGGCCGTTTTGCGCTTTACGTTTTTGGCGAGATCGAGTCTCATTGTGACTTGTACAATAAATAATCGTCTTGCCCGTAGTCGGAGCTTTCTGCCGTGATCCGAAATCGATTGAACATGACCGCCCTAGCGTTTGCTCACACTCTCGCGCTCACTTCGAGCTCGGCCGTACTTGCCGAAATTGCGACTCCCGAAGCGGGCGCGGCGACGGCGAACGCTCCTGATCCTAAATCAGAAAACAAAGCCGACGCGGAGGCAAAGCCAAGTGAAGCAGCGGTCAACGTCGCTTCTGAAAAGGGCACTTGTCTCGAAACGTTAGAAGGAACTGTTCGCGCGAATCACAAAGGACGCCTCGCGCCTTTTTGCGATCGAATCCAACGTCTTCCCGTCTGCCAAAGCACGGAAGGTCGTCCGATCCATCACGCCGATTCTTCAAGCGTCGACTCACGCGGGAAGCGAATTTTAGTTCTCGGCCTCATTCACGGTGACGAGCCTCTCGCTGGCGAGATGGCTCTCGAATGGGCAGAGAGACTCAACAAAATCTCGCATCGGAATTTCTGGCGCGTGGTTCCTATGTTGAACCCCGATGGTCTCAAACGCAAAACACGTATGAACGCTCGTGGTGTTGATCTGAATCGCAACTTCCCCACGAAAGATTGGCTCGAAGAAGCCCACGGCTTTTGGAAGAAAGTTGGCAAACAAGATCCGCGCCGTTATCCCGGCGAAGCGGCTGCAAGCGAGGCCGAAACAAAATGTATCATCGCGCAGATTCGCGACTTCAAGCCGGACTTCATCGTTTCCGTGCATACCCCTTATAAAGTCTTGGATTTTGACGGTCCCCGCATGAGTTTTCCGCGGTACAAAGATCTCCCTTGGCGCGCACTCGGAAACTTCCCGGGAAGCCTAGGTCGCTTCATGTGGCGTGATTTTCAAGTTCCGGTTCTCACGGTTGAGCTCGGGAACACCATGATCGATGCAGCACAACTTCAAGATATCGTCGGAAGCTTCGCGATCGAAGCCTCGCGCCGCTCGGGACAAAAGACCGCAGCTGTTTATGAGAAAGTTTCCGCAAACGATCCGGAACATTGAGCTTTTGAGATCCGCCGCCGAAAGCTGATCTTCAGTAATCGGCGTCGGCGTCGACGTGCCAATCCGGAAGCGGATCCGGAATCGAGAACCAGCTATCGGGTCCATCTTTCATCTCTTTGTGCGTCAGCAGACACTCATCGAGGCGATCGCGAATTTCGCGCTCGTCCATATCGATACCAATGAACGCGATCTCTTGCCGACGGTCGCCAAAAGGCGGAACCCAATCCTGCATGATCTCGGCACGCTCGCGCTCGTCTTGAGGCCATTCACGAGCCGGCGTTGCCGCAAACCACGCACCCCCATAACTCAAAACCGAAGCGCGACCCGCTAAGCTCCAAACTCCGATTTCGTGGTGACGAGTCGCGACCCAAATAGAACCCTTGGCGCGCACGAGACCCTTCACGTTAAAATCGCCAAGGAGCTCGTTGAAGCGAATCGGATGGAGCGGATGCCGGTTTACGTAGGTGAAACTCGTGACACCCTCGATTTCACCCACCGCATCGAAATCACCGCTGAGCTCCGCGAGCCAACCGGCGCCGTCGTCGGTTTCGTCCATGTCGAACAATCCAGTCCCCACGATTTCGTCGACCGCCACTTTCCCGAGAGAAGTGCCGATCACTCGCGCCCTTGGGTTCAGACGTTCAATCAACGCTTCAACTCGCGAAAGCTCTTCGGCATCGACAAGATCGACTTTGTTCACGAGGATCACGTCCGCGAATTCCACTTGCTCAACGAGAATCTCAGAAACCGTACGATCGTCGTCTTCGCGGCAGCTCTCGTAAACTTCGACCAAATCTTCCGGGGAGAGAATATCGCGCATGAAGCGCGAAGCATCGATGACCGTCACGAGCGTATCGAGACGAATCCCTTGAGGCGGCGGCTCTTGATCGGTCCCGAGAGTCAGCAGCTCAGCTCCGAGATAGGGCTCATCATCGCAGTTACATTCGACGACGATCAGATCGGACCCGCGGAGATTGACCGCTTCTTCAATGTCGGCAAAGAAATCGTGTTCGGAATCTCGAACAACAAAAGCGGGCCGCCGCGCTTTCAGCGACTCTTTCAGATGTGAAATGAGAGTCGATTTACCAGCGCCGAGAAAGCCAGAAACCAAGGTCACAGGAACTGTCTTTGCGGCCATGGCCTACATAAAACCTTAACCCAGGCCTTTCGTCCAATTGAAAATAGTCGCTTCTTCGCAAAGAACCTCAAAGCGAGGGACTCAGCCGAGCTACGCCACCGGACTTGTCTTGAAGGATCACAAAAAAGAAAAAGGGCGAGCCTGGTTCTGGCTCACCCTCTCTAAAGGATCACAACTTGCGAAGTCTTACTGAGCAACCGGAACGATCTGCGCACGCAAATCTTGTTTTGCGTGGAGGTCTTCGATCACCGTCTCAGCTTCTGCACGATTCGCTGTGGGCTCAAAACGGACGAGGTGGAGCAAACCATTTTTGGAGTGCTCAATTGTTTGCATCTGAACGGGATAGCCTGCGTCTTTCAACTTTGCAGAAAGCTTCTCGGCATTTTCTTTAACTTTGAAGGCGCCAACCTGAACGACGTAAACGCCACCGCGCGAGGCGATGCTACGTGAGGGCTTGTCTTTCTTCGCAACAGCAACGGGCTTTTCGTGGCCCGACTTTTTCGCAGCGGTCTTCGTCTCTGCGGTTTGCGCAGGCTTGTCTTTAGAGACTTGAGCATTTTCGTGAGCCAACTGAGCTTCAGCGGCTTCGGCCTCCGCAGCCGCTTGAGTCATCGACTCTTCCTCATCGCGACCCGCCGTTGTGCGGTCGCTCGGAGTGCAGGCGTTCATGGTCGAAAGCGACACGATGACGATCGCGGCGATCGCCGGCGCTACCATTTTTGTGAAGGCAAAGAATTCAAAATTGCGACGGCTCATGGCATTCCCCGTGGAATCAGATGAGTTCAAATAAGGTATAATTCAAGCGTAACACCCTCTCGGAACCCATCGCGAAAAGATGAAGTGACCTGAACCTAATTTAGACCTTCCGACCGGAAAATTTTGGAGCAGCTGAGCCTCTCTGGTCTGATGACGGGGCGGTCAAACGAGCCTATTTCATAACCAGGACAGTGGGTCAGGACGGACTGGGTTTAGGTCGTTCTTTCACGGCTGAGACCCTGGGTCGCGGGCCTAGTGGCCACTTCCGTTGATTTTCTCTGGCCGGCTTGATACCCCTCTCCCCCATGTCATTCGTGATTCGCCTCGAAAAAGAAAATTTTAAGTTCAGCTGCTCGCACTTCACGATCATGGGTCCGGGCCAGGCCGAAAGGCTTCACGGACACAATTACTACGTGAGTCTAGAGATCCAGCTCGTTGATTTGGATAGCTCACTCGGCATGGCGTTCGACTTTAATCTCGTTAAGCCGCTCGTGCGCGAAATCACGGATTCTTACGATGAACTGGTTCTTCTACCCGATCGCTCCCCGTACTTGAAGATCGAACAAACCCAGAGCGAATACGGCGAGTGCGTTCGCGCGACGTTCGACGGGAAAGATAAACAAAAGCGCTACGAGTTCCCGAGCGAAGATGTAAAACTTCTCCCCGTAGTGAACGTAACGAGTGAGGAACTGGCACGTGAAATCGGAAAACGACTCGCGGAAAAAATGAGATCGCTCGAAGGCATAGCGAAGCGCGTCCGCCAAATTAGTGTTGGCGTTCAGGAAACGCGAGGCCAAAGCGTTTCGTATCAGTTGAGTTTGTAATCGAATCACGCCGAGAACTGGATTGATCCAATGACGTCATTAACTCTCCGCAAACGCGCAAAACGTGCACTCTCCGCAAGATCCGAGCCTCAAGCTGCGAACGTTTTCGAACTCACGTTCAACTACCGCTTCGAAGCCGCTCACCGCTTCACGAACTCATGCGCCGAGAGCTGCGCGACTCCGCACGGGCATACCTGGTACGCCAAAGCGATCTTTGAAGCTCCCGAGACATCCTTGGGGAGCGACGACATGGCGCTTGAGTTTGCGCATTTGAAACGCGCGTGGAAGACGTTTATCCAAGAAACGGCGGATCACAGCTTCATGCACCATCATGCGGATCCGATTCTTCCGGCCCTTCGCGCGGCGATTCCGCTCTTCCGAGGATTGCCGTTTCCCGGCGATCCGACGACGGAACTGGTAGCAAGCCTGTTCTTCAGTAAACTTCGTTCGATGCACGAGGAACTGATTCGCAAGATGCCGAGCGCGCGGGCTTTGCGCCCGGTCGCCGTCGTCATTCGCGAGACGCCTACGAATTCCATCACCTATCGCGCAAGACATTTCGAGAGCTCAACACTTCTCAAGCGTTACGCAGCCGAATGGCGAGCTTGGTGGCAAGATTCTGATCCTACCGCTCGCCATCTTGAAGCTACCAAGCCTACGATGAAAGCAGGCCGCAAGTCTTCAGCGCGGCAATGACGTGGGCGGAGTAGCCCAGTCAGGCTTTGGCTGCGCAAGCTCTCGCATCGTTTCGGCGTGAAGGCCGCGAGTCATGTTGAATCGCTTGCGGAAGAAATCTTCGACGTAAGAAAAGTAAAAGAGCGTAAGGCTCACGATGGTCTTCACGTGGCCTCCCGAGAAGACCGTATTTTCCGGCCTACCAAACGATTCGAATAGATCGCGCTGAACAAGTGTGGGAACTTTGTCGTCCTTATCGGCGATCACCATGAAGATCTTTTCGGTCGGAGCACGTGAGGCAAAGAACATCGGATCAAATCGGACGCTTTTTCTAAGCTCGTCTTCGTACTCTTCCGGCTTCGTTAGCTTTGAATGCTCCATGCGGCGGCGACGTAACTCTCCGACTTTGTCGTTCGTGCTCACCGAGAGAATATAGGGAAGATTCCCGCCACCCACCACGACGTAGATCGCCTGAAGCCGTTCGTGCTCGATTCCGGCCATCATGGCCGAGGTGATGCCACCAAGACTAAATCCGAGGAGGCCAATCTTCGTGCGATCGAAATGTGGACTCTGCTCGGCATAATCGAGCACCGTTTTCAAAGAGAGAATGGCTAAACGGTTGTTCCGATCCTCAAGACCCCAGGACGGAAGCTCCGTCGGCTGAGCCGTATCGTTGACGTCCGCAACGATGGTCGCAATCCCCATTCGGCAAAATTTAGAAGCGTACTGGTCTTCGAGAATGATCGGTCCTTCGATGGTTGGCACCATGACGATCACTGGCGACGGCTGCTGATTGCGGGGTCGCACGACACTCAAGGTGATGTTTTTAGGAACAGTTGATTTGGGATCAACAATGTCCAGAGTGACTTGCCAGCGCGAGCAACTTGAAACGGCGCCATTTTCTTTTTCAAGCGCCTTACCACCCCAAACACCGTGCTCCATCTCGGCGACGCGAGCTTCGCGTTCGATGACGTCAATCGGATCCAGAGGCCGCGCTTGTGCTTGGGAGCCGGAAACGAAACTTAAGGCTACCGAGATCCCGAAAACGCAAGCCTGCGCAGAACGAACTCGCGAAACCATGAGACATCCTCCGTAGTAAAACCCGAGTTGAGTCAACTGAATGAGTCTTGACGTAACAAACGTTATTACGCTGGGATGACAGAGCAAGGGAAAAACAGCGGGCCGCGAGAAATTGCCACGCTTCATCATCCCGGATTCAGCATCTCCTACCAACAG
>SYLX01000172.1 GCA_005808505.1 Bdellovibrionales bacterium
CGCAAAATCGACCAAATGCGCGAAAAAGGCGAGCTCGAGTACTTCTCGAAAAAAGAGCGCGCGCGCATCGAAAAAGAATACACACGCCTTGTTGAGTACCTCGAAGGTATCCGCGACATGAAAGACTCGCCCTCGGCGATGTTCGTTGTCGACCTCAACAAAGAGCACATCGCAGTTGCTGAAGCAAAACGCCTCGGCATCCCCGTTGTTGGTATCGCTGATACGAACGTTGACCCTGAGGCGATCGAGTTCCCGATCCCAGGTAACGACGACGCGATCCGCTCGATCAAATTGTTCGCGAACCTCGTAGCAGACGCTTACCTCGAAGGCGCGCAGATCTGGGAACAGAAGATGCGTTCGCAAACCGACAAAGCTTCTGACCTCGAAAAAGAAAAACAAGGTCTCGCTGAAGAAGCAGCTCCCCAAGGCCGCCGTCCTTCGAGCCGTCCGACTCCTGCAGCTGCAGGCGCTGGCGACAAGAAAAGCACTGGCCCCGCAGTTGTTAAAGCTGCGAAGACACGCAAGCTCGTTGCTGCCGGTATGGCTGATGACGTCGAAATCGCACAAGAGCTCGAAGAAGGCTCTGGCGCGAAAGACGACGGCAACACTGAAGAAGCGTAATTCGCTTCCGTCCCTTCCGCTGAAGTCGGCGCCGCCTCCACCCGCGGCGCTCGCTTCTTAAGCTTCCGAATTTGAAAAACTAAATAATCACTGTTGAGCGCGCAGGTCTTCCCTCCAACCAACGGATCCCGCGCGCCACCACTAAACAGAGAAGGAATCAAGACTATGTCGATTTCTGCATCGATGGTGAGAGAACTCCGCGATAAAACTAGCGCCGGCATGATGGATTGCAAAAAAGCCCTCGAAGAGAACGGTGGCGATTTTGAGAAAGCCATCGACTGGCTTCGTAAAAAAGGCCTCAGCTCGGCAGGAAAAAAAGCGGGCCGCATCGCCGCTGAAGGCGTTGTCGAAGCTTACATCCACGGTGAAGGCCGCATCGGCGTTCTCCTCGAGATCAACTGCGAAACAGACTTCGTTGCACGCTCGGAAGGTTTCCGCAGCTTCGTAAAAGACATCGCTCTTCACGTAGCAGCTACAAACCCGCTTTCTGTTTCGGCTGACGACGTTCCCGCAGCTAATGTCGAGCGCGAGCGCAACGTCCTCACGGACAAAGCACGCGAGCAAGGTAAGAAAGAAGACATGATCGCGAAGATCGTCGACGGCCAAATCAAAAAGTGGCTCTCGGAAAACTGCCTTCTTGAGCAAGCATTCGTTAAAAATCCTGACATTAAAGTCGGCGATTACCTGAAAGAGACAATCGCGAAAACGGGCGAGAACATCGTTGTTCGTCGTTTCACGCGCTTCGAACTCGGCGAAGGTATCGAGAAGAAACAAGAAGATTTCGCAGCTGAAGTAGCAGCTCAAATCAAGGGGTAAGACCTTGGCGCGCGCGGGGTACAAACGAGTCCTTTTAAAGTTGAGTGGCGAAGCTCTGGCGGGTGACCAGGGCTTCGGCATCAATCCGACCGTGATCCAGGACATCGCGCGCGGAATCGGCGCGGCTCACGAAGCCGGCGTCGAGATGGGCATCGTCATCGGAGGCGGCAACTTCGTTCGCGGAGTCGCCGCAGCTACGAGCGGGATGGACCGCGCGAGCGCCGATTACATGGGGATGCTTGGCACGTGCATCAACTCGCTCGCGCTTCAAGACGCGCTCGAGAAGATCAACGTCTACACCCGCGTTCAGAGCGCAATCGAGATGGCCGAAATCGCGGAGCCCTACATCCGTCGTAAAGCCATTCGCCACCTCGAAAAGAAACGAGTCGTGATTTTCGCGGCCGGCACCGGCAACCCGTACTTCACCACCGATACGGCAGCCGCACTTCGCGCGATGGAGATCGACGCTGAAGTCATCATGAAGGCCACGAAAGTCGACGGCGTTTACGATAAAGATCCGAAAAAGCATTCCGATGCGGTGATGTTCGATGAGTTGAGCTACCTCGAAGTGCTCAGCCGTCGCCTGAGCGTCATGGACGCGACCGCCATCAGCCTTTGCATGGACAACTCTCTTCCGATCCTCACCTTCAACATGAAAGACACGGCGAACATTCTTCGCGCGGTGAAAGGTGAGAAGATCGGAACTCTCGTTCGATGACATCACTTGCGCGCTGACCCCCACCAACGGTGAGCGCAGACGAAAGGAACGACGACCATGGTTGAGAACGTAAAGAAAACCGCGAAAGACAGCATGGAGAAAGCCCTTGCGGCGCTTGCGAACGAACTCAAAAAAGTTCGCACCGGCCGCGCTCAGATCTCGATGCTCGATAATATCCGCGTGAATTACTACGGAACTCCGACTCCCTTGAACCAGGTGAGCGCAGTTTCGACTCCCGACGCGAAGACCTTCATGATCGCGCCTTGGGAATCGCAGATGCTCAAAGAAATCGAAGCCGCGATCGTGAAGAGCGACGTCGGCATGTCGCCGATCAACGACGGTAAAGTCATTCGCTTGAAGCTTCCTGATCTGACCGAGCAACGCCGTAAGGAGCTCGTGAAGAACTGCCATAAGCTTGTTGAGGAATCGAAGGTCGCCATCCGCATGGCGCGCCGAGATGCCAACGAAGCACTTAAAAAAGGCCAGAAAGACAAGGCCATCAGCGAAGACGAAAACAAACGTGGTCAGGACGACGTTCAAAAATTGACTGATCAATATATCGATAAAGCTGATAAACTTTCGGCTGAAAAAGAAAAAGAGATCATGACGATCTGAGCGGACGGAAAGCTTGAGCGCAACGAAACGACCCCAACATGTGGCGATCCTCTTGGACGGCAACGGCCGCTGGGCGGAGAACCGCCGTCGTGACCGTACGTTTGGCCATTTGAAAGGCGCACGCGTCGCGAAGACCATGATCGAGACTTGCGCTCGCGAAGGTCTGACCCAGCTTACGCTCTACGCTTTCAGTACCGAGAATTGGTTGCGGCCCAAAGCAGAAGTTTCTTTCCTCATGAAACTTCTTGGCCGCCACCTTCGCAAAGAGCGTGCTTCGCTCATGAAGAACAACATTCGCTTCTCGGTGATCGGTGAGATTCATCGATTGCCCGATGCGGTCTTAGTCGAAGTTCAGCGCACCATCGAAGAGACGAAGAATAATACCGGAATGAGCTTAACGTTCGCGTTGAGCTACGGCGGTCGGCAGGAACTCACCGAAGCCGTGCGCGAAATCGCGCGCGAAGTAGCCGCAGGTCGTCTGACTCCTGACCAGATCGATGAAAAGACGATCAGCGCACGTCTGCAAAGCTCCTTTATGCCGGAGCCCGATCTCATCATTCGCACGAGCGGCGAATATCGTTTGTCGAACTTCATGCTCTGGCAAGCGGCCTACTCAGAACTCTACATCACGCAAACTCTTTGGCCCGATTTCACCGAAGAAGAACTGGCTAAAGCTCTTGGTCAGTTCAACACGCGCGAGCGTCGTTTCGGTCGCACGACGGCGCAGGTTCGTCAGATTTCGATTGCAGATCTCATGCGGTTGACGTCTCCGCGACAGGCCACGGTCTAAGCGCCTATGCTGAAGACGCGAGTTCTTTCAGCCGTTGTCGCCGTCGTCCTCCTCGCAGGATTGTTCCTCGCACTCAAAACTCAAGGCCTTTACATCATCAGCGCGATCGCGGTTTTGATTTCGGTCATCGAGTACACGCGACTCTCGTACAAGCAAGTTGATCCGCCGATGCACATTCGGGTGGCGTCGGTTCTGCTCGCGTTCGTCGCTTTTCTGGTGACTGTTTTCGGAACGATCGAACAAGCCTTCGGCTTCATCGCTGTTGCTTCAGTTTTCTTCTTCACGATGTCGGTGCTCATCGTAAGGAACGTTGATGATCTCAAAGGCGTTATGCAGATTCAGAATGCAGGCGCTCTCGGAATTCTTTACGTCGGACTTTTCCCTGGTCTCGCGGTTCGTCTTTTAACGTTTGAAAACGGCTTTGTTTGGTTCTTCGGTTTGCTAGCGATCGTCTTTGCTGGCGACACGTTCGCGTATCTTGCAGGTCGCACGTTTGGAAAAAGAAAACTCCTTGAACCTGTATCACCGAAGAAGACGATCGAAGGTTCGTTGGGTGGTCTTGCAGGCTCCGCGATCGCAGGTGCCATCATGGGTCTTTTCTTTTTGCCTGATCAACCTCTCTGGGCTTTGATTTTTTCTGCATTGATTACAGGTGCATTTGCGCAGGTCGGCGATCTTTTTGAGTCACTTCTCAAACGTGTTGCCGAGGTGAAAGACTCCGGAGCCATCATGCCAGGACACGGGGGCATTCTTGACCGTATCGACGGTGTCCTCTTCTCAGCTCCTGTTTATTACGTTCTCGTGCGTTTTCTGATCGCAGGTTAATTGTCTCCTCGGAGCCAAATCTGCGTGGGCACCGGAACTGTCTGAATCTGTGACACATACAAATTTGAACTGGGCTCGAGAGCGCTCCCCTCGAGAATCGTTTTCCTTGAGGCGTTGCCCTACCTTAAGGCAGTTCGTGGAAAAAAGACTGGCTCCTGCTAGGGGCGGAATCTACAATAGAAACCTATGGAATTTATCGTCAATTTCCTCCAGAACTCTGTCGCTTATATCGTCCCGATGATCGTGCTGCTCGGACTTCTCATCTTCGTGCACGAACTCGGACACTTCCTCGTCGCGAAGTACTACAAAGTCCGCGTTGAAGTTTTCAGTCTCGGCTTCGGGCCGAAGCTCTTCAAGTTCAAGCGCGGTGATACCGTCTACGCGATCTCCGCAATTCCGCTTGGCGGTTACGTGAAGATGTTTGGCGACGATCCGACCGCGGACGTCGCGAGCGAACATCGCGCCTACTCCTTCACGCACAAACCCGTCGGTCAGCGAATCGCGGTTGTGCTCGCGGGTCCGTTGATGAATCTCTTCTTCGCGATCGTACTCTTCACCGGCGTTGCGGCGATCGGTGAGCAAGCCCTCGCGCCGAAGCTCGGCGATCTCGAGCCGACATCAGCTGCTTATTCGGCAGGTCTCCGTGCTGACGACACAGTCGTGTCGGTTGCCAACGAGCCTGTGAAAACTTGGGACGAGATGCAGAAAGCGATCGAGAAGAACGCCGATCGCTCCGTTTCGCTTGTCGTTGATCGCGGTGGTAAACAAGAAACACTGCAAGTCACTCCGAAGCTCGCGGCAAACAAGAACGTGTTGAGCTGGGACCGCCAAGTCGGCGAAGTCGACGGTCTTAACTACTCGTCTCGCGCATCGATTGTTGGCGTTGCCACTCCGGATGCCCTAGCTGCGAAAGATGGCTTGAAGACCGGCGACATCATCAAGAGCGTGAACGGAACCGAAGTCACAAAGTGGCGCGAGTTCGTTGATCAGCTCGCGAAGAACGCTAGCGCAAGCACAATCAACCTCGAAGTTCAGCGCGGTGTCCTCGACGACAACAACACCGAGATGAAGCTCACTGACGCAAAAGTGACTCTCAACGTCCCCGCAACGGCGAAGAACCAATCTGGTGAAGAGATCGCAAAAAGCCTCGGCATTGAATTCCCTGAGCTCTATCTCCGCACGGTGGTGAAAGACTCGCCAGCGGAAGCAGCGGGCCTCAAAAAAGGTGACCGCATCGTTTCGATCAATGGCCAAGGGATGTCGTCGTTCGAGCAAGTTTCGAACATGATCCGCGCCGCTGGGCAGACTCAAGGCGAAGCGAAAGACGCGAAAGCGAGCCCGCTCAATGTCGTCGTGATGCGCGAAGGGAAAGAAGTCGCAACGACGGTTGCACCCAATGCGCAACAACGCATGAACAACAACGGTCGCGAAGAGCGTCGCTTCGAAATCGGCATCAGCCCGCTTTTGGTAGAAGCTCCTCCGCAAACGATCCAGCTCGCTTCGTCGAATCCAATCGAAGCTCTTCAGCGTGGCGTATCGCAAACGGTGAAGTGGACAAACCTCACGGTGCTGAGCTTCGTGCGTCTGTTCCAGAACGAAGTTTCGCCGAAGAACATCGGTGGATTCCTCTCGATCGGTCAGATGGCGAAGAAGTCGTGGCAAATCGGGCCTTCGCAGTTCTTGAACGTGATGGCGATCATTTCGATCAACCTCTTCATCCTGAACTTGCTGCCCGTGCCGGTTCTCGATGGTGGCCACCTCGTGTTCTACACGATCGAAGCTCTTCGTGGTGCTCCGCTCAGCATGCGTAAGATGGAAATCGCGCAGCAAGTGGGCCTCGTCCTCTTGCTTGGCCTCATGGTCTTTGCTCTTTTCAACGACTTCTCTCGTATCCTGAACTAATGCTCACGCTCGCCTTTGATACGTCTTCGAACAAAGGCGGCGTGGCCCTTCTAAAGAACGAGACGGTCCTGAACCGGTTGGTTTGGGACCGCGAAGGCTCTCACGGTGAGCTTCTCACCCCCGCCCTCCAACGTTGCCTCGAACAATCCGGTCACTCACCGAAAGATCTCGATGCTTTGGCTATCGGACAAGGTCCCGGAAGCTTCACGGGCGTGCGCATAGCCGTGAACGCAGCGAAAGCTTTGGCTTACTCTCTCGACAAACCGGTCTTCGTTTTTGATTCGACCGAGATTCTCGCTGCGGGCGTGCCGGTCGAAAGCAAAGCGCTGCTCACTCTCATCAACGCGCATAAAAATCTCGTATTCGCTGCACTCTTCAGTCCCGACCAAGGTCAGTGGCAAAGACGGGGTGACATCGAAGTGCTTGATGTCGACTCGCTCAATGCGAAAATCTCTGTGCCCGTCCTCTGCGTCGGTGATGGTTACGATGAGTTCAAAACCCAGCTAGATCCGCGCACACTGTCGCTCCTGGAGCGAAGAGCAGGACTTTCGGATGATCCGTTACCAGAAGCCCTAGGCCTTTTGGCTTGGCGCGAGCGACGAACCCGCAAGGCTATGGGCTGGAAAGACGTGCAAGCCCTTTATATCAGGGCTTCTGGGGCCGAAGAGAAGCTTCGAGAGAGCCGCATGAAGCGGTCCGAAGGCTGAAGTCTCAGCTTTCGTGGCCACGCGGCTCAACAACGACTTGGGTTGAAGAAGCGCATGGCATCGAACTGGGGCACAAGCATTAAGAGCGGACCGCATCTTCCCAACACGATTTGGGCCGTAGGCGGCGGCAAAGGCGGCATCGGCAAGAGCTTCATCAGCTCGAGCCTTGCTATCTGCCTCACGCGCCTAGGTAAATCCGTTACGCTCGTCGATCTCGATCTCGGAAGCGCCAACTTGCACACTTGCCTTGGCGTAAAAATTCCCGAACAAACACTTTCCGATTTCGTTTCCGGTCGCGTAAGCGAGATTTCTCAAGTCACGGTCGATACCGAGATTCAAGGACTCAGCTTCATCAGCGGCTTCAACGATAAACTCGATATCGCGGATCTCACTCGTGCAGGTCGCGATCGTCTGATCAACTCGCTTCGCCAACTGCCGAGTCCGTACGTCATCCTCGATCTCGGCGCCGGCACAAGCGAAAACACTCTCGACTTCTTCAATGCCGCCGATCAAAAGATCGTTGCGGTGACTCCCGAGCCGACTTCGATCGAAAACGCGTATCGATTCATGAAGTCGAGCTTCTACCGCAAGCTTCGTCAGGCGGAGAGTGAGCTCGGGATTCAAGAACTCATCGCGACCGCTATGGATCCACGCAATGAGAACGGGATCCGAAGCCCTGCCGATTTGATTCGTCACTTGAACCGTTCGAATCCCGAAATCGGCGGCCACTTGCTGTCGAAAATCTCAGGATACCAAGTTCAGATTCTTCTCAATCAAGTCCGCACTCGCCAAGACATCGACCTCGGTGTTTCGATGAAGAGCGTGTGTTCGAAGTACTTCGGCATTCAGGCGAACTATCTCGGTTACGTCGATCATGATAATGCGGTATGGCAGTCGCTCCGCAAACGCCGCCCCTTGATCGTCGAATTCCCTTACTCGAGCATCGTCGGTCAGTTTTTGGGGATCACGAAGAATTTGTTGAATCCCCATTCGCTCCGTGCCGTGATATAAATTTACGGTATGGTTAATCAAGCGGACGCAACAAACTATTATGAGATCCTCGAAGTGGCAGCGGATGCGCCTCCACACGAGATCCACAAAGCCTATCAACGGGCCAAAGCGACTTACAGCACGGACAATCCTGCTCTTTACAGCATGTTTAGTCCCGATGAGGCGCGCGAACTTCTTCGCTTGATCGAAGAAGCTTACACAGTGCTTGGCAATCCGGGCATGCGTAAGACCTACGACGAAGCCCGAGCTCGTGGCGAAACGCCGCCGCGTCCGTTCACGCAGAGCGCTCCTGCAAAAGCAAACGACGCTCGCGCGAGTGAAGCACCTTCGCCTCAAATTCAACATCAGCAACCGGCGCCGCGTTCGGCTCCGCAGGTGTCAATCAGCCAACCCGTTACGCAACAAGCATCGGCAGCGCAGATCGCAAACGATCACCGTGCGCTTCCTGACTTCGCAACGCCTGAGCTCGCTGAGACGTTCGCACCTCGCTCGCCGTCGGCACCCGCAAGCAACGTCAAAGCGACGCTGCCGCCTGGTACTGGCCGAACTTCCCTTTCAACTTATAAAATCGATGATCACTTCGAATCCGAACTCGCGAATGCGACCGATTTCGACGGGAACATGATCCAGCGCGCTCGCCTTTATAAGAACATCAGCATCGATCGGATGAGCGAAGCGACTCGCATTAGCCGTCCCTACCTGATGGCGATCGAGACAAACGATTACAAAAATCTTCCTGCGGCCGTGTTCACGCGTGGATTTATCGTCCAGATCTCGAAGATCCTGGGACTTCCCGACGCGAAAGTCGCAAGCTCCTACATCAAAATGTTCAAGGCCGGCGGCGGAAAGTAAGCTGCCATGACCGGGCCGGAATTTGAGCGCGTGGTCCTCGCGATCACCGCCGAGCTCGCTGATTTGCGAATCGATAAAGCATTAGCGACGATCCCCCAAATTGCGACTCGCTCCCAAGCGGCCCGCTTGATTCAAGCGGGTCGCGTCCGCATGGACGGGAAAATTTTAAAAGCCTCCTACCTCACTCGCGAAGGCGACTCGATAGATATCGACGTTCCGATCGAAGTGAAATCAGAGCTTGTCCCTTACGAGTTTCCGCTCACCGTACCTTACGAAGATAAAGAACTCCTCATCGTCGATAAGCCTGCGGGTCTCGTTGTGCATCCAGCTTGTGGGCATCTTCAAGATACGCTCGTAAACGCGCTCCTTCACCACACGAAGGATCTTTCGCTTGGCTTCAACGAACAACGACCTGGACTCGTTCATCGCATCGACAAAGGCACGAGCGGGCTCCTTGTAATCGCTAAGAATGAACAGTCACAGCGCTTTTTAGCGCTTCAATTCCAGCACAAGACCACACATCGCCTGTATCGGGCTTTGGCTTTCGGAAAATTCAAGGATGAGCAAGGCACCATCCGGTCCAACTTGAAAAGGCATCCGGAAGATCGCAAACGAGTGGCCTCGTCTCCTGACGGAAAGCACGCGGTCACCCACTACCGGGTTGTTGGTTACCACCCGACCGGTATTTCGCTTGTGGAGCTGAGACTAGAGACCGGACGCACCCATCAAATCCGCGTTCATCTCTCGGAGCTAGGTCACCCCATCGTAGGCGACGAAGTCTATGGTGGTGGCAAACGACTCAAGAACCTGAAGTCGGTGCATCTTCGAAAGCTGATCGAAGAGATGCCGCGCTTTGCGCTGCACGCGATGGAACTTGGCTTTATTCATCCCTCCACGAAGAAGATGATGATCTTTCAAGCGCCGTGGGCGAGTGACTTGTTGCCGCTGATCGAACACTGCGAATTTCCGAGATACAACCAGAGCTACGAAACTCACATCACGGATCCGGCGTCTAAACTGGCGACCGTTGCGACCGACGACTTGCTTGAGGCCCCGGACCTAGACGATGATGGGGATGAATGAGTCTAAAGCATCGCTACTCTCCGCAAACTCATCCTCTTGGACACGTTGTTGAAGACGCGGAATTCACGGTCTTTTTTGGTAACAAAAACTCAGAGCCCGATGCTTTGAACAAGTTTTTCCCAGAGTATCGTTTGGTGATCTTAAACCAAACGCATTCCGATATCGTCGTCCACTCGACGGATGACTCGTTGACGGGAGATCGCCGCGAAGCCGACGCTCATTGGACGAAAGATCCACGACTCGCACTCTGCGTGCGCACGGCGGACTGCATACCCGTTTTGATTTTTGATCCAACGACTCGACTTATCGCAAGTGCCCATGCTGGTTGGCGTGGAGTCGAAAATGAAATCATCCACAAAACCTGCCGCGTTCTCTCCGATCGCGGAGCGAAGCTTGAAAGCTCGTTTGCTTGGATTGGCCCGCACATTCGGGACGCCAGCTTTGAAGTGGGTCAAGAGGTCGCGGCAAAACTTGAAGCCCGATTCGATGCGGTCCGCGGGTATTCGGAGAAAGCGACAAGCTTAGCTCTGCATTCGGATCCTTCGAAATCTTACGTGAACCTTGAAGTTATTGCGCGGGCTCAGCTCCGATCTCACGGGTTCGAACCCGAACGCATCACGGAGCTTGCGATCGATACCGTTCAGTCGCCGGAGCATGCCTCGTATCGACGAGACAAGCACAGCCCGAGACGGCAATTCAGCTTTATTGCTTTGAAGTAGTCTTTGAGGAACTGTCGTCGACCTTAATGTCGGCCGTCGGCGCTTCTAAGGCTTTCGCTTCGTCTCGTTTTGAGACATCGAGAGTTGATGAAAGAGTTGTAGCCTCTATCTGCGGCGCCGATGAAGCAACCGCTCGCGAGGCATCGAGATCGTGACGAGGAGCGAAGCTAGTTCCCGCGATCAAGACAAGAGTGCATACGCTAAGCAAGCTACCACGAGACTTCATAAATCCTCCCACCGGGCGGTGCCCATAGCCTGGAAGACTGCAGAAGTTGCGCCACGCCTACCTCCGCCCTGAAGCCTGTAGCGGTCCTTATCTCGATTCTCCAAGCGCTTTGCGATCCGTGCTGAACATGTGTCAAACACGTCGACAAGCTGAGATCTCCAATCACTTTTCGAATTTTGAGCGGATTGCCCGCACTTAGAACCACTTCGCACGTTCGACCGCTCAATTTTTGCTCGCTCCCCGCCAGGCAAGAGCGCGATGAGTTCGTTATAAATCGGGTCCGCGCTTTGCTTACCTAGCAAAACGGGCTTGGGTTTCACTTCGGATTTGAGCGAGGAGATCGAATGGCGAGAGCGACGTTGATCGTAATGCTTTTTGTTTCGACGACTACCCTCGCTAAATCCGATCGCGGCTACAAAAAAATCATCGTGGAAAGAAAACCGGCCAGCCAAACAAAAGCCGATCTGTGCGCAAAGAAGCCTGACGATTTCGCCAACTCCATGTACCGCTTGGGTCTTGAATCACAAACGAAGAACGTGCAGCTAGAGTTGATCGAGTTGATCCACAATCAAGGCCTCTGCGATTCGGTGAGTTCTACAACGGAGACTGTCGCAAAATGAGTCAGCGCAAACGGACGATACGGCCCTCGATCTGACGAGGGGCTTTTGGCGGCTCGTGATCTGGATAACCGAGCACGACGGCGCAAAGAAGTTCGAGCTTCCCTTCTTTATATTCCGGCAACTGATCAGCTCCGATAAATCGATCCACATCCTCTTTGATCTCAAGCGGCGCACCCATCGTACAACAACCCAAACCTTCCGCAAAACAAGCTAAGTTTATATTCTCCACCGCCATATAAACGCTCCCGATGCTCGTGTGATATCGCTCCTCTTGATCGTTGATCGAGTAGCAGAGAATGACGACCGGTGCGTCGCCCAGGGTGAAGAAAAACCGCTCCGTGAACTGATACAGCGAAGGCTTTAGACGTTTCTCGAGAATGTCTTTGATTCCGAGCCATGACTTCTGAGAGAGGCTCAAGTAATCGTCGCGCTTTTTTCCTTCGAGCACGAAGAAGCGCCAGTTCTGACGATTCTTTCCCGACGGTGCTTGCATGCCGGCTTGGAGAATTCTCTGGAGAACTTCTTCAGGTACGGGCTGAGATTTAAACTTGCGAATCGACTTTCGAGACTCGAGAAGGCGGTAAAACTCGGCTTTAAACGATTCTGTAAACGGCGTCATGATCCGAGAGAATAACGGCCAGCCGACCTAACGTCTAGATTGTGGTGAAGCTCCCGACGTTTTACCCGCTTTCCCCTATCCAATAGTGGGTTAAATGCGGGAACTGGATTTGAAAACAGGGGCGGAACCAGCGATCCTGATAGAAACGCGCCAAAACAGAGAGACCATGAAACAACTCGTACAAAGCTGGTTTAAATCGGGAGAGACCCATCGCGCCTTTCAAGTAGGTCGCGTTGTTCTCGTCATCGGCTTTGCGCTCTCGATTGTCGCGACCGTTCACCCCGGTTTGCGATCAACTTTGCGAAACGCTCTGATGAAAGAGAATCGAACCGTCGTCTCAACGGCAAGCGGCGATCTTCTTGGCACGGGGTCAACCGTTGTCGTTGCGAAAGTGAAAACAAACGACTCATTGTTATTGGAAGTTTACGAATCCAATCCAGATGGTCGTCAGCGGTTGGTTGAACGCATCCAAATTCCGCACAAGAAAGACGGCTACTTCAACTTCAACGGCGTCGCGATCAATTTGGCGATCGACGATATCGATGGCGACGGAAAGCTCGAAATTCTCGCTCCGAGCTTTGATCAAAACTTGGTTGGTCACTTAAACGTCTACCGCTACGACTCGATCGCCGGAGTCTTCCAGCGATCCATTCGCTAACGATCAACGCTTCAATACGAAATCATGCGTGAAATTGACGGCAAGACGCTGCCCAACGCTTCGGGCGTTGACGTGGGCGGCACCGTCGATCACCTGGCTATCGAAAAGGGTAAAGTTATATTCGAGCGTTGATTGGATCCGACGTGCGTTCGCCGGAATCCCGCCTTTCACGTCGAACGGAAAGCTATGCATCGAACTCGAAACGAATTCGAACGTCTCGTAGCCGAGAATCTCCGGCTCAATTCGCATGATCTCGGAGAAGTGCACATCACCAGTTCCGAAAGCAACGGGTGCCTCGAGATTCGCAAAGCGTTTCATCACTCGATTGAATTGCGTTTTGTGAAGGCGCTCAAAAGACTCGTACTTATGATAGCCACCAAAGAATTGGTTTCCGTTGAAAATCCACGCGGGATTTTTTTCTTTACCGAGTCGATCAAAGAGCCACTCTTCTTGAACTTCGCCCCAATGTGTTTGGGCACTAGCGCTGCGCGGGCTACGGAAGAAGCGGTCATCCATTAACAGGAACTTCTGACCAAAGAGAGCTGCGTAACTCGCCAAGCCTGGGCCACGCACGTACGCCGGGCGCTCCGACCAACCAAAGCAGGCTTCAAAAAATTGTTTGCACGCGTGTTTGAGTTTAAACGATGTGTCGCCGTTATTAACGCCGAAGTCGTGATCATCCCAAACCGCGAGTACGGGAATCAAACGTTTCCAGTAGTAGAGATCGAGATTGCGGCGTGTTTCGACGAACCGATTCCAAATGCTCGGCTCGGTTTGATTCGACCATTCATCCGCATAGCATGCATCGCCAATCAAAAAGAGTATATCTGGCTGCGTATCAGCTAAAGCTTTCCACATAAGAGAACGGCCGGCCGCGAAGTCATGGCTATCGTGCATGCAAGAGAGAATCGCAAAACGCCCGTTTGCTTTTTTGGTGTCGAGCGCGGAGAAGATGCGCTCATCGGCGACTTTGCCCAAAGCGTTGTCGATGATTTGGAGGCGATAATCGTGACCAACGGACAAGCCCGTTACGATCAAGTGGTCAAAACGGTCTTTGAGGCGAGAGGAGTGGGTAAAGCTGTCGAGAACTCGCCACGCGAGCTCGCGGCCTTTCGAATCTAAGAAACGATACGAGATGTCGCGGTCGGTATGGCGAAGGATTCGGAACTGTGCAGTCTCTTCATCCGTTGCAAGCTGGAGAACGGAAAAGTCGTACTCCCAAAGAGAAATAAAGGATTCGTTCGCCCGCGCCCGCAGCGGCAGAGCTGCGCCTGCCGCGATCGCTGCGCCGATCTTCAGGAAGTCCCGTCGATTGCCCCTCATCATAAGCCCCCCCAGGCCACGAATTGTTGCCACGAGCAGACCAAGAGCAGGGAGCACCGTCAACGGACAATCATCGTCCCAATCAAATCAAAACGAAAAAATTCGACGACTCGATCGAGGCCCTCATCACGGTTGCGCGCCTTTTGACGGATTCGCTTTCGGAGCCGGGGCCGGAGGTTTGATCGACACGGGCGCAGGGGGTTTAGTCGCGGGAGCAACAGCTGCAGGTGGCGCTTTTGGCGCCGAGGGTAATGAATCTATCACCTGCTCGGGAACCGCTTCGCGCTTTTTCAAATCGCGCCAAGATTTCCCTTCTCGAGCCTTTCGATCAATCTGGAATTGCGTAACGGCTCGCTGATGTTGGGCGTAATCTTTGGAGAAGATATGTGTCCCGTTATTGCGACTCACGAAGAAGAGAAATTCCGTCGTCGCCGGAGCGCCCGCAGCTTTGATCGCATCGAATCCTGGATTCGAAATCGGACCTGGAGGCAGACCAAGATTCAAATAGGAATTATATGGATTCGGAGCCTGCAGATCGGCGCGCGAAAGGTTACGGTTCCATGCACCAGTCTCCTGCCACAATCCGTAGATGATTGTCGGATCCGTTTGCAGCGGCATCTTGATCCTCAATCGATTGTGGAAGACCGATGAAATCACGGGACGCTCTTCAGGCGCGCCGGTTTCTTTCTCGATGATGCTAGCGAGAATAATTAATTGGCGATCGTTTAAGCCTACGGCGTTCCATCCCGAAATCGCCTTCGCCTTTGCGAAGTTCTCTTTATACCGATCTACCATCATTTTAATTAATCCGCGTGCGCCGGTAAATTTCGTGATGTGGTAGGTCTCGGGAAAAAGGTAACCTTCGAGACTCGCGTACTCCTGATTGAGAAGCTCGCGGATCAAAGCTCGGTCGGTTGTGAGCGCAAGAAATTCGTCGCGCTTAATGAGATTACTTTTCGCAAGCGCATCGGCGATTTCAAACCGATTGAATCCCTCTTGTACGGTGATCGAGTACTCAATGCTTCGACCGAGATTCAAAGTCGTAAGGACTTCTCGCGGTTTTGAATCACGGCGCATAGCGTACTCGCCCACGCGCACTTTCGATCCATTTTTTGTAAAGCGCGCGAGGATTTCGAGCTTCCACGCACTTGAGACGAGGCCTTGTTCCTCAAGGCGCCGGGCGACGGTTTTGAAGGCTTCGCCAGGCTTTACTTCAAAGATGACGGTTTCGTCAGAAGAAGAGGCGGGAGTCTTTAAAAACTGCATCGCCAGCAAACCGCCGCCAGAGGCGACGATTGCGGCAAACAGAACTAAAACGAGAAGGGTCTTCGTGAATCCGTTCACGATATTCCTTTATTCAAAATCTAAGTGTTACTTCAAAGGTTCGTACGCAAGACCTGGCATTTGGCTTTTGGCCGCATCGAAAGGATGCGGATCTTCCAAGCTTGCCAAAGGTGTCGTGCAGTACTGAACCGCATAGTGAGCCGTCGGACGATCGTTCCCAGATTTTCCAAGACCACCGAACGGAAGACGCGAGCTCGCGCCATTGGTAGTTCGGTTCCAGTTCACGATTCCTACGCGGGCGCGCAAGCGAGCCTCTTCGTACAACGCTTTGTCTTTCGAGAAAATCGAGCAAACGAGACCGAAGCCTGTTGAGTCGTTGATTTTCATCGCTTCATCAAAGTCATCGGTCTGATAGATCGCAACGTTAGGGCCGAAGATTTCCGATTTCTGGTAAACGCTTTCGGGGCGGAATTCGTTGACCATGCAGATGCTCGGCGTGACGTAGTAGCCCGAGTAGCCGTCCACATCGAGAGCTTTTCCGCGCATCAACCGCTCGGTCCCTTCACGCTGCGCGATCTCTTGGAACCGCAAGTACTTCTCGACTGCGTCTGCATTGATCAAAGGGCCCATGAACGACTGCGTCTTCCAGTGGCCGATCGAGAGCTTCTTAGCGGTATCGTAGAACTTGTCGATAAACTTTTGCGCGATGTCTTTGTGCAAGATGATGCGGCTCGTGCCCGAACAGCGCTGTCCTGCAGACCAGAAAGCCCCGATCGTCGACTCGTAGATTGCTTTGTTGAGATCCGCATCTTTCCAAACAATCGTGGCGTTCTTGCCGCCCATCTCGAGCGCCAACAACTTCCAGTGGTGATCAAGAGTTGTCGACTTGATCTTCAAACCCGTTTCGTACGAACCCGTGAACAAAATCCCGTCGACGTCTTCATCAGCAACAAGGCGTTTGCCGGTTTCGGCAATTCCCTGAACCAAGTTGAACACACCTTTGGGGAACTCAGCTTTCTCGAACATCTGCGCCATCAGCTGACCAATCGCGGGTGTCAGTTCCGACGGCTTAAAGACGATCGTGTTGCCCGTCGCGAGCGCCGGAATGATGTGACCATTCGGCAAGTGCCCCGGGAAGTTGAACGGCCCAAGAACCGCCATCACGCCGCGAGGACGATGGCGAATGAAGCCATCGATTCCGGGAAGTGCGTTTTCAACTCGTTCGTCTTGGACGAGCTTCATCGAGAAATCGAGAGTGATGTCGATTTTGTTGACCATCGCCTTCGCTTCGGTCATCGCTTCCCAGAGCGGTTTACCGGTTTCGCGCGCGATGACTTCCGCCATCTGATCTTGGTGAGTGAGATAGACTTCTTTGAGTCGACGAAGATACTCAAAGCGTTTCTCTTGCGGCAAGCGAGCCCAAGGAAGAAACGCGCGTTTCGCCGCTTTCGTCGCTAGGTGAACATGGTCGTATCGATATTCGAGAACCATGATTTCGTCTTTGAGATCCGATGGCGAAATGTCCTTGAACTCGCCGTCAGCCCGATCGGGCACGATGAATCGGCCGTCAATATAATCACCAAGAAAGCTGATTGGTTGTAAGCTGCCCATCTTCTCGTCCCTTCACTACTTTGCCAATCGACCTTGAATCACGTATGCGAGAAAAACGCTTTCTCGCCAGGTTCAAGATCGAGAACCTTCAATGCGCTTGAAGGTACAATCCGTTGGTTTTCTTCTCTCTTATCATACGCCGAAAACACGGCGCGGAATTCTCCATCTCGTTTGTGACCGAAGAATGCGCGCTCCGCGAAGTTGCCTTTTTCAGCTGCAGCTACGGACACTTCGCGCGTGTTTTTCACAACGCTGATATCCGCTAAATTCGCGCCGTAGTGCGGACCCCCATCGAACGGATCGACCTCATGAAGGTACTCGAATCCGATCGATTCTAGAAGGTGTTGGGCAGGTCTTGTTTCGTTTCCAACTCGCCCCAAAACAAGGCGTGCTTTTGAGTCGAGGAGACACAGATAAATATCTTCTTCGGGAAAGAGGCTCGAAATGAACTCACGATTCTTCTGACTGATCAAATCGGCCTCTTGGTAAGGAAGTCCGGTGAAGCGACGACCTAAAGCTTCCCAAAATTCGCTGCGGCCACCTTCGCCAAGAGGAGGCGTTAATTCGCACAACACACGCTTCTCAAACTCTTGAGGCGCCATGCCCATGTATAAAAAGCGAATGAGACTAATTTGCCGCCCGAGTTTCTCGTTCCGACGACGGTAATTCCGATCGATCAGCAAACCACCGATTTCGGTTGGACCATCAAGGTCCTCTTTAAATTGCAGGACTTGATGGATAAAGCCGATGCCGAGATCTTCGCTAAAGCGATTGCGCTTCACGAGTTTGAAATAGGTATGAGGCACGTCTTCTGACCCATGCTTCGCCATGATCAACGAGCTACCTACAATCAATCCATTCTCGAGGTCTTCCACCACAAAAAGGTACTCAGCGTCTTTTTTCTGCAGCTTGCCGCCGAATGAAGCCACGCTCCGGTCGATTTTTTCTCCGAGAATTTTTTTATCGGCCGGCAGATTGAGAAGGCCGAACTGGCTCGCAAGATCATGCAGAGCGCTCAGATCATTTGTTCGTACGCTTCTCAGAAGGAAATTCATAAACAGACTCTTTCTAACACGCCTTTATAAAATCGAACGGCTTCGTGCAGCTCATCAATTTTCACACGTTCATTGGGAGCATGGGAATTGCCAACACCCTGTCCCGGACCAACGACCACGCAAGAAATTCCGAATCGGCTAAAGACATTGGCTTCGGTTGCGACCGACTGGGCTCCGCACTGTGTTGGACGCCCCATGCTAGCCAGCTGTTCTTGGCAGATCTTGACCAAAGGCTCGTGTTCGGGAGTCCGAAACGGTTGTTTGTAATCCGTCACCCGAAACACGGCGCCTACATCATGGCACGCGCGACGCAAAATCTCCATCCAACGCTCGTACACTTCGTCGCTAACGGTGGGCGGAAGACGACAGCAACCGCTAAGTTTTACGAAGTCCTCATACGTTCGAATCATCCCGATGTTCAAAGAAGGCTCAGGCGGATCGAATTCAGGATCCGGGTAATCTTTGAAGCGGGTTTCAACTTCGCCGATCGCTTGAGCAATTCGCGAGATTTTCGAAGCCATCGAATCTCGAAGTTCGCCGACCATATCGATTTCGAGAACAGCATGCGCCGGAACCGTGTTGTAGTTGATTCCGCCTTCGACTTCCATGACGGCTACGCCGTCCGGAATTTTAGCGAGATACTCGAGAAGTTTTAAAATGGCGCTCTCGCCCATTTGCGGAGACGAAGAGTGCGCCGCTTTTCCGATGAAGACGCGACTTTGCGAGGTTGTCCCTTGTCCCAGATCGTGTTGCTGCCGGAAGTCTTTTTCTTCTTCCGAAAAAGGGATCTCGATCTCAACGCCGACAAAACCTTTACCGGTGTGGATGAGCTGTAAGCCGGTCGGCTCTCCAACTAGCGCCATGGTGGCCGAAATTTTCTTTTTGCGGATCAATTTGATCGCGCCGGGCATGCCGAGCTCTTCACCGAAGGTTCCAACGAGCACGCACGGGAGACGCCACGTTGCGTTCTTCAGCTCGGTCATCGCTTGGAGCTTGCAGAGAAAATCGAGCTTCGCGTTCGCCGCGCCAAGCCCGTAGAGCGTATCGAGGTAAATACTGGCGTTGAAAGGATTGGCACCCGTTTTCGTCCAGAACGCGAAGTTCCCGGGATCACACGTGTCCAAATGCGTTTGCAGCAGAAACTCTTTTGCCGGTCGCGTTTTCAGTGGCCGAGCGATGACGTTCGCCTGATCAAGTCCGTTATGAGTTTCGTTTTGAAGCTCAACGTCAAGTCCGAGCCCGCGACAAAGCTCTGCTGCATACTGCGCAACTTGCAGCGTCCCGTTGTCCGGCGTCGAGTCGATCTCGATGAATTTTCGGCAAGTCTCGATGAAATCCAAGTCCGTTTTCCTTACGCAAGCTCGAGAATGGATTTTTCGATGATCTCGCCTGCGAGCTGAATATCTTTTGAGTCGACAATCGCCGGAATCAGGAAGCGCAAGCGATAGGGATCACGACCGCAAGAAAAAGCGATTAAACCATTTTTGTAGAGGGTGTAGAGCAGCTTCGTAGCGGCGTCTTTAGAGCCGTCCAACGGAGTGACGGCAATCATGAGCCCCAGGCCGCCCGCATCTTGGAGAAGACCTTTGCAAGTCGTCTCGTTTAGACGATTGAGCATCGCGATGAACTCATGGTGAATGCGCATGATCTTGCCTTGAGGACCTAAAAATCCTTCTTCCGAGATCATCTTTAACGACTCAAGACCCGCCGCAAGTGCGCTCGAAGCGCCCGAGAAGGTTCCAGCTACGAGACCCGGTTGAGGATTATACTCATCCGTATACAGCAAAGCTCCTGTCTGCAGAGTCTTCGCGACCGTACAAATATCAACGTACTCACCAAAACCCAAAGTCTCGAACGCGAAGAGTTCTCCCGTTCTCATGAATGTTTGAATCTCGTCGACGATGACCGCGATGTTTTTCTCTTTGCAAAACTCAAGAAGCGGAACGAAGTACTCGCGAGGCGCATTTCGGTAACCGCCTTCGCCCAACATCGGCTCAAACATGAAGCACGAAATGTTCTTCTCGTTTGCGGCTACGTGTTCTTTCAACTTGCGAAGAGCGGTCTCGGAACTGCGAGGGTCTTCTTTTTTGTACCAAGGGATTCGCAGGACTTCGCCGTGAAGCGGAAGTCCCTGGCGATATGCGGGATTGTCCGTTACTTCCGCCATCAACTGCGAGCGACCCGCAAACGAATTTTCCATCGCGACGACGAGCTTTGCGGGCGTGTGCTTTTGGCGCGCGAGCTTTATGGCGTTTTCGTTCGCCATAGTTCCGCAGGTCGTGAGCCAGCAGTACTTGAGGCGGCTCTTTCGCGACGCGAGTTCGACGAGCTTTTTGCCGACGGCCGCGTACTCATGGTTGGGTTCTAAGTTCCCCTGCATGATGACATCCGAAAGAGCGCCGCGAATTGCCGCCTCGCGAAGACGTGGATGCGCGTGACCAAAGATGTTTACGCCGATCCCGTTGATTAAATCGAGCTTTACGCTTCCGTCCTCTAACTCGACGTAAGGTCCGCGACCTGCGCCTGTTCCCATGTAGGGATAAAACAGAGGTCGACCGCGATACTTACCTGCCTCGTCAAACGCTCGTTTACCCTGTGCCGCGAAATCGTCTTGCGGAGGCCGAACGGTCGTGATGGCTTCCTCAGCTCGACCGACTTCCGTTATGAGATCACGAATGAGAGTTTGAATTTTTGCAGATTCCGAGTTGGTGCGACCGATGAGCTTCGACATGCATTTCACCTTTGGTCCCTGGAGTCCTGGATGACGGACCGAGGACTGTTCCGAATGTTGCAAATCTAGCACTGACGTTATGATAGGGCTAGTGCCGTGGCTAGCCCTCAACTGGCTTGCAGAATCTCGGGCTTCCTCTAAAATTTGAACCTATGTGCTTCTTCTTTCGCTCCGGCATCGCGTCTTGTTTCATCGCCCTCGGGCTTGCGCTCGGCACGCTCTCCGTTGTCTCGACCGCGAATGCAAATGACGCCGAAACCCGCTTCAGAGCCGGCATCGAAGCTTTTCAGAAGGGCGATTTAAAGACCGCTCGCGCATCGTTCCAAGACTCTCTCAAGGTCGACTCCGACAACGCCGTCGTCCTCTACAATCTCGGCCTGACGGAGCAAAAAGATGGCAAGATCGGGTGGGCTCTCGCGCTCTGGCGCAAGGCATTAGCTCTACAGCCCGATTTTCAGCCGGCGCGTCGCGCGATCGATTTCGCAAAAGGAAAACTCGAACGACAGGAAATCCCCCACGAAGTTGAACTCTGGGAATCTTTTCGAACGGTAACTCTGACATACGTGTCAGCGAACTTGTTGCTCGCGGCGACTGCGCTCTTCCTCTTCATCTTCGGCTGGTTTTTCTTGCGGTATCTCGGTCTTCGCCGTTTAGCGAAGCTCGACGAAAAACCGTCTCCCGCTTTCCCGGTCGTTGCGACCATGAGTGGCGTTCTGTTTCTTGCTGGTGTTGCCATGAGCTCAGCAAAGCTCTACGACTCGAGCATCGTGCGCGGCACTGTATTGCCAAAGAAAATTGAAGCTCGCTCCTCCCCGGATCCAGCGGCAACGGCGCTCTTCGATCTTTTCGAGGGTCTTGAAGTGATCGTTCGTCAAACGAACGGGGACTGGACACAAGTCAGCTATCCGGGCGGATCAACAGGCTGGGTTCCGCGAAGCGCCATTTTCGCAACGCAAGACGTGGTCGCCAGTACAAACGCAACGAAGGCAGCACAGTGAACTATCTTTGGGATAATATTTTTCGAAAATCAAAAACCGAAGACGAGATTCGCACGGTCCTTCGCGAGAACATCCTCTTCGACGCTCTTTCGGATCGCGAGCTGCGCTTTCTTCGCGACATCGTCCACATCCGGCACTACCACGCGGGTGAGCCGATTTTTCGCCAAGGCGAAGTCGGTGTCGGAATGTACATCATCATCAAAGGTCGCATCGAAATCTTCGTGACCGACGAAGCCGCTGCGGAAGAAAACCGCGACATTTTCATCACTCAACTTCAGGCTAAAGACTTCTTCGGCGAGATTTCGTTGGTCGAAGACAACGGCCGTCGCACGGCTTCGGCCGTCTCGCGCGACGAAACGACTTTGATTGGATTCTTTCGGCCGGACCTGATGGAAATCATGGCTCGCAGCCCCCAAGCTGGAACAAAAATTATTTTCCGCCTCGCCGAAGTCCTCGGTAAACGCCTGAAAGAGACAACAGATAAGGTTTCTGACTTGCGCCGCGCTCTCAAAGAGCTTCGCGAACCGCCTCCCATGGATGGCCAGCTATGACTCCCGCGTTGATGAAGCGGCTTCGCCGCGAACGCCTCGTCAAATTCTGCGCGTTCTTGGCGGTCTTGCTCACGGCAATGATCATCGTTCTCGCCGTCGACAATCTGCTTGCTTCATTCGTGCTTGCGTTCGTAACGAACTACTTGCTGGCTCCGGTTGTGGATTTCTTCGAGCGTCGGGGTGTCCCACGACAGACCGCGATTCTGATCCCGTTTGTCGCTGCCGGTTGTTTGCTTGTCTTTGGGGTTTACCAAATTCTTCCGCTGATCACCCAGCAGATCACTCTGTTCGAATCACAACTTCCGAAGTACCAAGTCGATTTGATGAACCTCGTCGGTATGACGGAGAATCGCTTCAAGGGCTTCTTCAAGATCTACAACATCAACTTCGCCGATACGATCAACCATTGGATCATCCGCAAGACGACCGAACTTTCGAGCGATCTACCCTCGGCGGTGTCGGGCTCTTTAACGGTCTTCCTGCTTGCGCCGATCTTCGCGTTCTTCATGCTTCACGATGGCCGCAACGCTTCTCGCTCCATGCTTTCGATGGTCCCTAACAACTTGTTCGAGACGGCGCTAAACCTTCAGCATCGGCTCAACGAGCAGATGGGTGGATTCATCCGCGCTCGCTTTCTAGAAGCCGCGATCGTCGGCCTTGTTGTTTGGATCGGACTTCAAGCCGCAGGTTTCCCGTACGCTCCGTTGCTCGCTCTTTTCGCCGCGATCACGAACTTGATTCCTTACATCGGCCCGATCATCGGTGCGATTCCGGCCGTGTTGATCGCGTTGATCTCGCGCGATGCGATGATCACAGATTCCATGAGTTGGAACCTCATCATCGTGACTTCCATCTTCTTTCTCGCTCAGCTCATCGACATCATTTTCGTCATCCCGCTCGTCGTTGCTAAAATCGTCAACTTGCACCCGGTGACGGTCATCATCGTCATTATCGTCGGCTCGCAGGTGATGGGGATTTTGGGCATGATCATCGCGATCCCGGTGACGAGCGCCATCAAACTGATTTTCCACGCTTTTTACGAGCATCTCGTCGATTTCCGCTCCTGAATAACGGCCATTCGCCGCAAGGATCGTTAACCGGTCAGGCCCAGGCTCGGGTCATTGACATTGTTTGCGCTTCGTCATTAAATCTCGGTTATGAAAATCCTTCGTGTCGTCAGTGATTTACGTAATTTTCAGATGAATCCCGCCGCTAGCGGAACAACGGTTTTGCGCGCGGTAAAATTCTTGTCGTTGTGCTTCTTCCTTTCGATCTTCGCCGCATGCACAACGAGCGAAAAAGTCGATACTTCGACTCCCGATGGCGCGTTTAAACAAGCCGAGCAATGGGAAAAAGACGAGCGTTACGAAGAAGCGATCGCAAAATTCACGGAAGTTAAGAACAAGTACCCCTACAGTCGCCTCGCAACGCAAGCGGAGCTAAAGATCGCTGACGTTCATTACAAGCGCGAAGCTTTCGCCGAAGCTGCAAGCGCTTACCAGCTCTTCAAAGAGTTTCACCCGAAGCATCCGCAATCGGATTATGTCACATTCCGTTTGGCGGAGAGCTATTTCAGCCAACTCCCCTCGACGATCGATCGCGACTTGAGCATCGCGGACAAAGCCATTCTCTACTACGACGAAGTCATGAACTCTTACGCCACTTCTTCCTACGCGGCAGACGCGAAGAAAAAGCGCGAAGAAGCCCTGAAGATGCTCGCACAGAAAGAGATGTACATCGCCAACTTCTACGCCAAGCGTGAGAACTGGGACAGCGCTATGAGACGCTTTGAAGGCGTTTTGAAGCAGTACCCAAACCTCGGCTACGATTCTGAGGCTCTTTACGGTGCAGCGAGAAGCGCGTTTAAATCCGGTGAGAAGGAAAGAGCTCAGCAACATCTCAGAAACTTGCAGAGCCTCTACCCGAACACCGACGAAGCAAGGCGGGCGAAAAATGAGCTCGAGTAAGATGGGTCGAAGCGACATCAAGGAGCTTCTGGATACCGCACGCGATCACTTTCGCGAAGGGAATTACCGGATCGCTGAGTCTCTCCTTCAGCAGCTTTTGATGGTCGACGCGAAGAATCCCGAAGTTTTCCACATGATGGCCACGATTTTTTACGATCAGGGCAAGTTCAACAAAGCGATCAAGACCTTCCGCCGCGCGCTCGAAATCGATCCGACCTACACCGATGCAAGCGTGGGTTTGTCCATCATCTTGAACGATCTTGGGCGCTACGAAGAAGGCAAAAAAGTCTTTGTCGACGCGCAAGAGGCGCTAGCTCGTAAGTCGACCGAAGCAGATCCCTACCTTCAAGAAAAACTCGCCACGAAACACGACGAGCTCGGCGAGCTGTACTTCCAGTACAAGCGCTACGACGAAGCTCTTGAGCAGTACAACAAGGCTCTTTCACTTTCGTCTCGCAAAGCCGAGTTGAAGATGAAAGTCGTCGAATGCTTCATCAAAAAAGATGATGAGCCGCGCGCGATGAAAGAACTGAAGGTGCTCGTGCAAGAGTACCCGCAGTTTGTTCCCGCGCGCCTCAAACTCGGATTGATGTACTTCAATTCAAAAAACACGATCGCCGCGGTCGAGCAGTGGGAAACTGTTTTGCTCCGCGATCCCGAGCATCCGGTGGCCCTCAAATATTTGCAAATGGCGCAAGAATCAGGTTCAACGCTTCTGGCTTAAGCATCACGAGGAAAACGCATGGCACGCCTTAAAGACAGCATGATCGCCTTCCTGACCCACGAAGAGATTCAAGAGTTGGTTCGTCGTCTCGCTAAAGAAATCGAGATGGACTACCACGGGAAAGAGATCATCTTGATCTGCCCGCTGAAGGGCTCATGCCTCTTTGCCGCTGACCTCAGTCGTAACATTGAACTCTCACAGCAAATCGATTTCGTGCAGCTCGGTGCTACCGAGAAAAAAGGCGCGATCCGCATGTTGAAAGACATCGGCACGAATATCGCCGGTAAACACGTAATCATCGTCGAGGAGATTATCGATACCGCGCGCACATTGAGCTTCTTGAAGCACCGTTTGATCGCGTCTTCGCCGGCTTCACTGAAGATCGTGACGTTGCTGGATAAACCGGCACGCCGCGAACTTCCGATCAAGCCTGACTACGTCGGCATGACGATCGAAGATCGCTACATGGTTGGTTACGGCATGGACTCCGAAGAGATCGGCCGCAACTACCGTGACATCTATTACTTCACTCAGTGATGAATCGGCCCGCTCGGGCCAGTTGAAAGAAGCGTGCAGTCCGAGAATAAGATCTCGTTCCGGATCGGAGTCGAATTCAGATTCGTGATCTCGGAATACAGGCCTTCGTTCATGGCGAGCAAGTAGTCGATCGACACGTCGGTATTTATGCCGAACGTACCATCGACTAGCTTGGTGCCGTCGTAATCGGATTCGCATGCGAAACCAATATGAAACGATTTGATGATCTTTCCGTTAGCGGAAAGCTTGTTCGTCGTTTCGACTTTGCATTTCTCTCTTGGAATCCCAAACCGGCTCACTTCGTCCATCGTAACGAGGTTCACGAGACGTTTGCCGGTTCCGCCCTCTTCGTCGAAAACGAGTGATGCATTCCCCGTAGTGAGATTGATGAGGATCGTCGACGCCACGACATCGCTTGGGCGCGTGGCGCCTTTGATGGCGCACGCAACCGTCGAAAGTGGGGCTGTTTCCGCGCTTGAAGCGAAGACATATCCACAGATCAGGAAAACTGCCGCAAATATCGTCAGCTTGCGCATTTTGTTATGCATCGTCGCCGATCCTCAGAGTCCGTTAGTTGAAGAGCTCGCCCACGAGCTGGGCCGTGCCTTTGCGAATCGCCTTGCCGTTTTCGATCAGTGAAAGCTCGCCTTTGAATTTCGCGAGGTTGCCGACTTTTTCTTCTGTTGATCCATCCGGCTTGTTCACAACCTTTTTCAAATCATCGGCTACGTTGGGAACACGCACGAGATCAAAACGATAGTGACGACCCGTAAGTTCAAACGTGATCTCTCCATCCCGCTCGACTTTTTTCTCTTCGGGCACGCTGAACGTGAGCACACGGCGTTTTGCATCGTAGCTCGCGTCTTTGATGCGGAGAGCTTCTTCTTGTTGGTACTCAGGCGATCCGGGCGATTCGGTTGATTCACGCGATGAACGGTGACGACCGTCGTGGATGAACGACTTCAGGAGAACGCGGACTTGAATCTTCTCAACGTTGCCATCGCGAACGGGCAGAAGATCAACTTCACTGCCTTTACCGATCGAGAGCCAGTTTTCAGGATTCGCGGGATCTTTATCGAGCGTCTTTTGAATCAAGGCGAGCTCCGCTTTCGCTTGCTCACCAAAGCCGAAAGCCTTTGCGAAAAGATCGAGACGTTGTTGTTGGTTCTTCGCGCACTCATTTACCGCTGCGGCTTTACGCGAGTATTCGTCGTAGCCCGGATCTTCAGGCGGAACCGCCGTGAGTTCGATGAACTCAACTTGCTCCGTTTCGCCATACACGCCGGGTGTGCGTGCGTACGTTGTCATGCACTCTTTTGCGCCAAAGTCTTCGTAGAGAGCGAGGCCTGTTTTCTGCGCGCCTTCTGCCATCAGGCCAAAGTTCTGATAAGCCGATGCTGCTTTATTTACGGTCTCTGCACCTTTTTCAGCGTCAGCTTCGTTCCAATGAGCGGGCCACAAGAATGCAGTTCCAGTGACCTTGCGGAGCTTGCCGTCCGTTACCGAAAACTTGAATGTTGGCGGAACGATCTCCGGCGGATTGTTCGGCACGGTTGCTTTTTTTACGGAGCAAGCCGAAAGCGCGAGAGCGAGAACAACGATGGAAGAGAAGATTTGTTTTTTCATCGGTTCACTCCTTAGAAGTAGGCCGCAAGCTCGGCGAAGACGAGGCTTACGTCGTTAACGTTACGACCGCTGAGAACTCGGCCGTATGTGAGGCCCAAGTCCGCAGGAACGGGAAACACACCCGCGCGGTACAAAGGTACCGTCGTGAAGCCGAGCGAAGCTTGCACGGCCTGCATGCTCTGCCATGTGTCTTTTGCGAGGTAGCCGTAACGTTCAGCTGCGTAAGCGCTTCCGCCATACTCATCAGCTTGCTTGTATTGGAGCGAGTAACCAAGGCCGACTGTTGTCAGATCGTTGGGCTTATACTTCCCGCCGAGGCTTGTGCCCATGACGTCACCGAACTTTTCCCAAACTGTTTCAACGTCGGGAGAGATCGACTCATCTGCCGAGCGAGGGATGCGTTTCGCTTTCGCCGAGCCCCACTGATACGTGTAGCCCGCAGATGTCGTCATGGTGAAGCGAGGAGCAACTGCCCAATCCGCAACCGCCGACACACCCGTGTCGAACTGGCCGTCACCAGGAGCCACGTCCACAACTTTGTTCACATCGGCCGTGCGACCTGTGGGAACAACTAGCTTCGGCGCGAGGGCAACCGAAACGAGATCGCCGCTAAATACTTTATATTTTAATCCGAGCGTTACATCGCCGATCTCTTGGCGCTGTTCATCCTCAAGAGGCTTGTAGCCGTAAGACGCGATTTGCGTGCGCACGACGTTCTGAAGTTTTTCGCGAAGGCTCATGACCTTCGACTCAAAACCGCTCGCCATGACTTTCGTGAGCTTCTCGCTCATTGCGGCGTCAGCTGTCCAACCTGTCGCGATGCTTGTCGACGAGTAAACGACCGGGAGACCAACGCCTAAAGTAATCTTCTCCGTCAGTCCGTAAGCGAGCATGGGAACCGTGCTTGTCAAACGCACGTTCACCATCCCGTGAGTCACGCCCGCAACAGCGTCGAGATCGATATTGGCGTCTTGCATGCTTTTGACGCCGCCTTTAAGGATTCCGCGATCGGGACCCGCAGCTTCCGAGTCGATCAGCTTGCGCCAAGTCACAGACTTGTTGAATGAATTCGCTGCGGGCACGACCGCGCCTTAGCCGTCGAACTTATCTTCGAGTTGCGTGGTGAAGTTCCCGACGCGAACACTCCGGATGCCTTTGGGCATTGTTGTTGCCGAGTCCATTGAGAAAGGAACAAACAATCCCGCCGAGAAAGCCGGCTGGGCAACTGCGGCCGTTAGAGCCACGCTCATCGCAAGTCGCAACGCTCTCATTCAACACTCCGTAAATTTTTTTGAATCTAACAGTGATCGAACAATGAAGGAGGCCGCGCTCCCCTTTGACGCATGAAACGTCTTAGCGCGGCCCTCGAGAGAAACGGACGATTACCAGTTCTTCAGAAGCTCTTGAGCTTCAGCAGCTGCACGGCGAGTCTCGGGAGCGAGGTCAGCCGGGAAAGCTTCGGGAGTCTTCGTTGCTGCATCAACGAAACCTTGGAGAAGAGCAACAGCCGCGTCGTCTTCGCCTTCTTCTTTGAGAACTTCAGCGTAGTAAACGTTGTTGTAGCCGCTTTTGCTGAACTTCTTCCCTTCAACGAGCGAACCTTGAACCGCATCGCCGAGGTACTTCATCGCTTTTTTCTGGCTGCCACCGAGAAGGCCGGGGATCTTGTAGTAGCCACGACCGAGAACGCGGTAAGCGCCGTAGTAGTGGATGTCTTTGAGACCGAGAGTTTCGATCACTTCCATGTTGCGCTTGAGTTCGGGCCATTTGCCGATCGACTCCATAACGCCGTTA
>SYLX01000173.1 GCA_005808505.1 Bdellovibrionales bacterium
AGTCCTGCTGAAGCGAGTGTTTGCAGCTGATCGCGGAAGTGCCGCACGAGAAGGTCAATCTCCTTCGCCCTATGCGATTTACGAGCGTAGGCGATGACGATTTGCCTCGAAGCTTCAACACCGTCGAGTTCACGGTAAGAGTAGAGCTGGTTTGTTGGCTTCTCGTTAATTGTTGCTAGAAGTGGAATGAGTGAATAACCCAAACCAGCACCCACTAAATGTTTAATCGTTTCGAGACTCGTCGCTTGGTACGGATTCTTCTCGGAGCTTCGTCCGTGTTTGCAAAAGCTCAACGCTTGGTCTTTTAGGCAATGACCTTCCTCGAGGACGAGCATCTCCTCGCGACGAATGTCTTTTATCGAGACAGATTGTTTCTTCGTTAAAGGGTGATCAATCGCCGAGATCAGGAGCAACGGTTCTTCGAACAGCGGCTCTCGGCAGATTCCTTTGCGATCAAAAGTGTCGGCAGCGAGTACCAGATCGAGAGTGCCGCGTTCAAGTTCTCGAACGAGATCTGGAGTTTTCCCTTCTTTGAAGATGAACTTCGCCTCGGGAAACCGACTGCGAAGCGAAGGGAGGAGATGCGGAATCAAGTACGGCCCTAGTGTGAAAATGGAACCAATGCGGAGTGAGCCACTGACATTCTTCAAACCACGATCTGTGACTTCCGCGAGCTTTTGCGCCTCAAACCAAATCTTGCGAACTTGCGTTACCGCGAGCCGACCGCTCTCGGTGAGTTCTACGCTACGTTTCGTTCTCTCAAAAACCGGGAAGCCAAGGATGTCCTCGATCTTTTTTATCTGACGACTCAAGGCAGGTTGAGTCATGTGAATTGCATCCGCCGCTTTTCCGAAGTGGAGGTAATCAGCGACTGCTAAAAGAGCCTCGAAGTCTCGCAGGGTGAGCCAGTTCACGTTCATACCAAAAATGGTATCACAGCGGTGTTTTTAATGCATTTCACTTATCGGACGATTTCTCCGATCCTGGGGGTGATATGCGAGCTTCTCCTGCGATTGGGTGTAGGGGGGAGCCAAGGTTCAGACTCGTGAAGTTTGGGTCAGGGATTCGCTTTGGGCCTTAGAGGCTCCCTAAAGGTGGATGAGGATTCCTGAGAACTCAGGTTTAATGAGAGGCGCCGACAGCGAGAACCCGGTGAGGTGAAGGCAAGGCGTGGGGGTTATTTAACAGGAGGCTTTATGTCGTCCATGGTGCTGAAGGCGAGAGAGTTTAAGCAAACCGTTCGCGAGGGCGGCATCAGAGGTGCCTTCCGGAAGTACGGTTGGAAGATGGTCGTCGGCATCGGCGCTTACTACCTTGTGAGAGACATCACTTTATACGTTCTGCTTCCGTACTTCGTTCTGCGTAATATTTAAATTTGGTGTGTGCTTGTGGGTGTGGCCGGCCGCGGTGGGCTTTTTGCTGCGGTCGGCTTTTCGTTTTTTGGCGTGGGTTGGGCAGTGCCGCTCCGGTTTCGCATCGCATCCCCGAAAGGTGCCAGGCACCTTTGTGTATCCCCCGCTTACAGATGATCAGCGATAAACGTCGAGATGAAGTAATAGCTGTGGTCGTACCCTTCCTGGAAGCGAACCTTCAGCTTCTGCTTTGTTCCCTCGCAAGCGCGCACGAGGTTGTCAGTAAGAAGCTGCTTTTCCAGGAAATTATCGTCAGTACCCTGATCGATAAGAATTTCGCGAGGGTGGAAGCGCCCAGCACGCACGAGTTCGCAGGCATCCCACTCCGACCACGACGCGCGAGATTCAGCACCGAGATAACCTGTGAACGCTTTCTCACCCCACGGGCACGCTGTCGGATTCACGATCGGCGAGAAGGCTGAGACCGTGCGAAACTTCTCAGGTTCGCGAAGCCCGAGGATGAGAGCACCGTGACCGCCCATCGAGTGGCCGGAGATAGAAATCATCGTATGATCGATGCCGAAATCCTTCTGCACGATCGCGTAAATCTCCTGGCTCACATAATCGTACATCCGATAGTGGTCGCGGTAGCCTGGCGTTGTTGCGTTTACGTAAAAGCCAGCGCCCGAGCCGAAATCCCAGCTATCGTGCTCGCCAGGAAGCTGCGTTCCACGCGGCGAGGTATCCGGACAGATCACCATCAAACCTTTTTCGGCGAGTACGCGCTGTGCGCCAGCCTTGGTTATGAAGTTTTCGTCCGTGCAGGTGAGCCCAGAAAGCCAGATCAAACAGCCGCGAAGTTCACCCGGAGGCGTGAAGGTCGAGAAGTTCATCTTCGTCTTTGTTGACGTCGATTCATGCTCCCAAAAGCGCGTCAGTCCACCGAATGTTTTGTGCGTCTTCAAGACCTTCATTTTAACTCTGCTCCTCAGAACTCGATGACGGTGCGGATCGACTTACCTTCGTGCATGAGATCAAACGCTTTGTTGATATCCTGAAGAGGCATTTTGTAGGTGACGAGATCATCGATGTTGATTTCGCCGGACATATACTGCTCCACGAAGCCGGGGAGTTCAGTGCGTCCCTTGACTCCGCCGAAAGCCGAACCTTTCCAAACGCGACCGGTGACGAGCTGGAAGGGGCGAGTCGAGATCTCTTCGCCCGCACCGGCAACGCCGATGATGATCGATTGTCCCCAGCCCTTATGGCAGCACTCGAGAGCCTGGCGCATGAGCTTTACGCTGCCAACGCATTCGAACGAATAATCGACTCCGCCATCGGTCATCTCAATGATGACTTGCTCAACGGGTTTAGATTCCTTCTTTGGGTTGACGAAGTCGGTGGCGCCAAATTTCTTCGCCATCTCCCATTTGCTGTCGTTGATATCGACGCCGATGATTTTCGACGCTTTCGCCATCTTGGCGCCTTGGATGACGGAAAGACCAATTCCACCAAGACCGAAGACCGCAACGGTTGCGCCAGGTTCAACCTTCGCGGTTTTAAGCACGGCGCCGATTCCAGTCGTGACACCGCAGCCTAGCAAACAAACTTTGTCGAGTGGTGCTTTCGGGTTGATCTTCGCGAGAGAGATTTCCGGAACGACGGTATACTCCGAAAAGGTCGAGCAGCCCAGGTAGTGATAGATGGGTTTTCCGTCCTTCGAGAAGCGTGTTGTTCCATCCGGCATCAAGCCTTTGC
>SYLX01000174.1 GCA_005808505.1 Bdellovibrionales bacterium
CAAGCCTTTAATCACTTGGAGAACTTCGCCGATCATGTCGGGATCGAGCGCGGAAGTCGGCTCATCAAAAAGCATGATCTTAGGTTTCATCGCAAGACCACGTGCGATCGCAACTCGCTGCTGTTGACCGCCGGAAAGTTCAGCAGGATAGGCGTTTCTTTTTTCTTTCAGTCCAACCCGCTCCAGGAGCTGAACCGCGTGGTCTTCAGCTTCTTTGCGGTTGATGCCGCGAACCTTGATCGGCGCGAGCGTGACGTTATCGATCACCCGCAGATGTGGATAAAGATTGAACTGTTGGAATACGAAACCGATGTCGGCACGAACTTCGTTGAGATCAGTTTTCGGATCGTGGACGTTCTTTCCATCAACGGTGAGTTGACCGGATTGGATTGGCTCCAACGCATTGACCGTTCGAATCAAGGTTGACTTACCAGAACCCGAAGGTCCACAGACGACGACGACCTCACCCTTCTTGACCTCAAGATTGATTCCGTCAAGCGCGTGAAAGGATTTCCCATACCATTTGTGAACGTCGGTAAAGCGAATCATCGCCCCCATCGTTTCAACAAAGGGATGACTTTGGCAACCGCTGATTCGTGTCGAACCTGATTAGAAGCGGCTAAAAGCCGATGCCGAATTGCAACGCGTTTTCGTTCACGAAGAGATAGGAAGCGTAGAAATAGAATTTGCGACCAAAGATAAACAATCCGGCGCCCGCGAACGGGTGCGAAAGTGAAGTCCCTGCCCCGACACTGCCGTTGGTCGCCGTCGAAAGTGCGGCACCGAATCCGCCCTGAAGGTAAGGTCGAAAAGTGCGGCCATCGAAAAGGTACTTCATGTTCACGTCGCCTGCGACCGTAAACGAAGTCGCTTCACGCTCGCCATCACGGTTCCAGCTTTCACCGACGCCGATGTAGCCGATACCGGTTTCAAACGCCCAGTTCGACCAGAGGTGCATGAAATTGACTCCGATCGTGGCTCCAGGAGGATTATGGTAACCCACGCCCCACGACCAGCCCTTCGCTTCAGCCCGGAGGGAGAAAACATTGATTCCTATGATGGCAACCAAAACGAGCCACAAGCGCACGTTCTTCATCACTTCATCCTAACGTCGAACGAGTCTGAATCCAAGATGATCAGGAGATCGGCAATATCGCTCGAAATCGATCAGATCGGCGCGAACGCTGTTTTCACTGATGGATTGATCGCGCCTGCAAGCGCCTCTTCAAGAGTCACGACAACGGTGGGCCCGACGGAGTAGGTACTCTCATCTTTGAAGCGAAGAAGGATGGGTCCGCCGAAGATGAGTTTTTGATCCTTATCGAGAAGCTGGAAGAGCTTTTCGTAAGAGAGACCTAAAGCATTCGCTAATTCAGGAGTCACCACCAGAACCTGACGTGTGTTCATCTTCGGCAGGTTCGGCGATGGATTTTGGACCTGCGCACTTGTGGCATTAGCTGAGACCAACAAAACAGTTCCGAGTACGAGTGACGAGCCCTTCATTTTACACGCCTCCGCGGCGGTTCTATGAACACCGCCGACCCCAATAAGGCTGCTAACCTTGTGCCAGGCGAATCCGGAATTTAGGCGAGTTAAAGAGACGCGGAGGAAAAAATCGACCAAAAGTCCGAGCAGGATAGGCTGATTTTTGTCGCCCGATTGATTAAAACAGTTCGATGTCGTCGCCGGTCCCGGGGCGACGGCGTAGCTCCTCGTTCAGTTTTGCTTCCAAAACAGACCGCGCCTCGTCGATCGCCGCACGGTTTCGAAGCTCGACCTCAGCCAAGTACGCAATCGATTTTCCGTCGACTTCAAGTGTCCACTCAAACTTCTCGTAAACGGCATTCGGCATCCGCAGCGTGGTGTACCACGCATCTGAATTCAGCGAGAGGGGAAGACTCATTCCCATGATCAATCCGGCATGTCCAAAAAGACCGCGTACCCGTCCAGCTTGAACATTCTTGAGTTCGCGCATGTAATCGAGAGCTAGCTCATGACTCATTTCCGAGAGCGGCGACTGCGTACGCTTTGCGGCCCACTCGAGTGCGACGCGCCGATCGAATCGGCACTTCAAACTCAATCGTCCAAAACCGCTCACCAACGTGATGCTTGTCACATGAAAAGCGGCTCGCGGATCCTTCGGAGCCACTCCAGGCTTCACGGTGACGAAGGTTTCTCCCGTGTGCTGCACGAGCGCAACGCGCGCTGTCTCTTGCAACAAATGAGAAAGAAATTGAGACGTTTCCATATTCTCCAATCGATCCATCCGCCCGAAAAACTCGATATCCCCTAGCTTATCATCAATCGGAAGCCTCCCAAGCAACAACCCCTAAATAAATTCGGTGGATGACTGGACTGTTTAATTTCTGCACAAAAAATTGAACTTCGCCCCAGGTAGGGTCACGAAAACGATTGTTTATATTTAGCGTCCAGACCGAATTCAGCCTGCTTGCCGCGCTTTCGGCGAGTGCTCTCAGCCCGTGGCTCATATTAATTCGACAACGGAGCAAGGTTACAAACAATCTTAAACTCTGTCGTGTTTGACCAAAGCGATAGCGCACGGTCTAATTCATCTGAAAAGGGGTACGTTGTGAGAAACAAATCCGCGGTTCAAGCTCTAAACCTTCTAGCGTCGGTCCTGCTTTCGACAATCGTGTCGGTCACGTTTTGCCCACTCATTTCGCAGGCTGCAGCGACGCCCGGACTCGAATCTGAGCCTTACTCATCTGAGACTCTCGAGCTGCTTTGCGAACGCGAGGACGGCGATGCTTATCTCGCCGTCTTCCTGAATAAAACAACTGGTGTTTACAATGTCCAGACATCCGGTGGGCTTGAGCTGGGTCGAACGGAAGTGATTTTAGGAACGGACGAAATGACCGTTTTGTCGGAAACGCTGCGCATACCGATCGTGATTCCCCGTGGTCGACACGAAGTCGCAATTGATGGCAGCGTCTTTAACTGCGATTATTGAAAGCGAACTCAATTAAGGCGACGACGTCTGACGCCGGAACATGCGGCCGCGAATTTCGTAGAGCGGCCGACCCGATTTCTCAAACCAATCTTCGAAGTAATCGAGATGGTCCCCCTCGACATGAATGCGCGTTGTGACTTTTACGCCGGACTCTAAAATCTCGACAGATTCAAAATCGGTTCCGGTGTACTTGCCGATTTGTCTTTCTCCATCAAACAGTCGCTCCCCGTCTCGACGCCATTCGGCCGGCGCAGTTTCGAGCCCGACGACTTGGCAATCAAAATAGCCTCCGAGCCTATTGAGCTTTTCGGGCGTTGCGCGAAAACCGATCGTCATCATTGGACAATCGGCACCTTGGCCTTCGTACGTCCATGTCCCCCAACCTCGCCACTGACCGACGAGTTCCTTAGCAAACGCTTCAGACGAAGTTGCCGAGCTCGTTTGTCCGAAGACCTGAATCGCTGCGAATAAAAGAAACAAAAAGGCGTGACGCCGAATCGTAGATTGAGATTTCATTTCCCTGCCTCCCTATGAGCGAAAGCTTTACAGCTTTCAAACGGCAGGTCGACGAAATTAGAGACGTTTAAGAATAAAGCCCGATCAACAACCGACCAACAGCGTCGCCGCCTTCGGCCTTATTCTCCTCGACAAACTCGCCGGCCAGATCGCGCATGCGGCGCTTTAGCTCCGGAAGTTGATGCTGGTTGACGGAGAAGAAGCACTGGAAGAACAACTGATCCTGAGCGTTGAAGCGCGTGCTTGCTTTGCGTTTGAGCTCTGTCAGCGTCTCAAGGTAGCTGGCTTTGAATCCATGATCGTCTCCGAGCCCTTCGAAAAGGAGGGTCGACTCCGTCGTGCGGAATCTCCCTGCCGCCGAAACGACCACTCCTTGTCGAATCAGATGCTCCAAAATACTTTCGCAGATTGTTGGCAACAACCCTGATCGTGTCGAAACCTCATCAACAGCGGTTCCTGGCTCGGAAGAACCCAACGAAGCATAAACAAGCAGTATTTGCTGACTTCGAAAGAGTTCGGAGGCGACGTTGACCTTCTCGACGAGCGCGAGCTTCGCCTGAATTTTTGCGCGCAATTCTTTTAACTTGATTTGAAGCTGCTCGAAAGTCAGTGCGTCGTGATTGAGTTCGGGCTCCTCGAGTTGCACGAGGCGCGTGAGGTACTGCCGAAGCAGCCCCGAAGACCCAACGGCTTTGAGCATTTTAGGGAATGAATGGGGCGTTAATCTCCGGCGGCCTTCGACGACATCCGCGATGAAACCGCGCGATGAAAAACCCGCTTTGCGGGTAAGAGCAGAATAATTGGGACGCCCACTTCGAGCGCTGAGCGCGAAGATGGCCTTCAAACACGATCGATAATCGTCAGTAGCTAGAGCTGCAACTAAAAGACGTTTCTCTTTTGCATCCATCGCCACACGTACCGCCGAGAATTTAGTTGCTGCCGCCGATAGCACCCGGCATGTACGGCGCCGCCTTTGCGGGAAGATCCGCCTGGCCTTCTCCGTAGAGAGAGCAACGCACCTGAATTCCGGGGATGCTCACAAGCCTTTCTTGAATCTCGTTCCACCCTGCCTGATTGGCGAGAGATGAGGAGCATTGGAGATCGCACTTCTCAGCGTAACTTTTAACCGTGATGATGAAAGCCGCCCGGTTGCGCGACTCAAAAGTTGGCGAAAACGTGAGTTGCGGAAACTCCGCGAAAACCCGAAGTGCGCGCAGGAGATCGCTTTTTTGGGATTGGTTTCCGGAGTTCAGTCGCACGAGCAAAAGACCCGAGTCACAATCCTCAAAGGCAACTCCCTTTTTCGCGGAAGCTGACGCTCCCGACCCAAATGCGATCACAACAGCGAGGAGCCAGGCCGAATAGGAGCGAGGAAAACGCATAACGAGGATCTCCAAAAGGAATGTCGGAAGAGGATGGGAGTCGGAGCTGTTCTAACCCATTCGACGGCGATGAGGGAATACGACTTTTTTCAAAGGATCTTTAAAATAAGCGAGCCGAGGCTCGTAGGTGGCCTCGGCTCGCTTCGGACTTCAATCTGGTTTCAGTCTTATTGTGGCCAGTCTCTTTTTGGCCAATCTCTAGGGCATCACGTAGATCTGAGTGATTCCTTTGAGACCCAGAACAAGCTCGAAACTGTTCAACTCAGGTGTGAAGTGAGCCGCCTCGTATCCCCAGCGCTCCGGAAGAGTTGCGGTTGTCTTCGGCTCGCCTTTTTCGAAGACTTCGTTCACCTGCGACACCTTCTGAACCGTCGGTCTACGCTCATCAGCGCCCCAGGCGATGACCGCGACTTCGGTCCCACCGCGTAGCAAACCGTAGTAGGAAGAAGCCGTTCCCGGTCGTTTTACGAGGTGAACGAGCTCCGCTTCTTCCGAAAGATCCGACTTAAAGCCGAAAGCTTCGATTTGGATGCGGGCATCGCGGCTTACCGTCAGAACTTCGAGCTGGTGCTTAAAGCCGTTCCACGATCCGTCCTTCTTCACGCGAACGAACTCACCCGGCGCAGCTTCGATCGTGTTGGCATACTGATCACCCGCAACTTCGTCTTGGAGAGTGGCTTGTCCTTCCGAAGACTTCAGCGCGATCAAAGACGACTTTGTGATCACCGCGTACTTCGACGATTGCCAGCGGGGAATCCACATCGAACGCATCGGCATCGAATCACTTTCGGCTCCTACAACCTCAGTGCTGGATGAAGAATCTTCTTCGTTCTCTTTCTTCTGGTTCAAAACGATGTCTTGAACCCATTCGTCCTGAGTAAGGATTTCACCCGTTGCACTCACCGAAAGAGCACGACCAGGAATATTTGTCGCCGGTCCGCAAGTGGCACGACCCTTTGAGATCGTCACGGGCGCAAGGTAGTTGCGGCTGAGGGTCACGTCTTCGAACTTTTTGCTTTCGAGAACTTCCTTCGAAGCAAGGTAAGTCTTACCGCCGAGAACCTGGACTTCAACATCCGAGCGCTTCTCAACTGCACACGTTGCGAAATCAACCGGCTGAGCCGTGATCAACTGTTCAAGCTGCAGCTGGTAAACCGTTGAATCCGCTTGCGCGAGGATTGTTCCGTTCTCGAGCTGTACGAGACCGCGAGATGAGCTGTAGTAATCGTAAGAATTCGAACCGTAACGGAGGCCGATTGGCAGGAGATCGTCTTTACGCTCGCTCACCCACTGAGTCTCCCCTGCTTTTACAAGGGCGCCACTTTTCGCATCGAGCGTGAGTCGCGCCACGCGAGTTTGAGTGCGGTAGCTGTAATCGCCGTTTTCAAGCTTCACGTTGCTATACTGAGTCGTCATGACGAGAAGATCGCCCGACGTCCGGTCGATAATATGACCGAGATAACTTCCTTCAATTGCTACGGATCCGAGGATTTGCGCCTTCTCTTCATCCGCACGCGATGCGTTCACCAAACGAAGCTCTGTCTGGGAACGATCGGACCAATAGCCTTCGCTGATGATCTGAACGCCGCGACCTTTGAGCGTCTCGTAACCGCGAATCTGTCGCGCCAGCTCAAGAATGTGCACCGGAGCAAGCGTTGATTTATCGCTGTTCAACGTTCCGAAGGTTGCGAGAGCTTTATCCGAAAAGCTGTTGATGCGACCGATTTCGGAGTTCGTGAAAACGCGGCGAACCCAGTCGGCACCGCCGGAAAGAAAGGCCCCTTGCTTGAGCGCTTCATTTTCTTTCTCGGCGAGAATGGCGCCAAGATCGAACTTCAAAATTTGTCCGCCATCTTCGTAGTTTCTAGAGTCCCAACGAGAAGCACTGAAGAGAACTTCACCTTGGCCTGGTCCATCCAAGCGAACTTCCATTTCCTTATCTTGACCATTGAAGTTTGAGAAAATGTTGCTGCCTTCGAAAGTCATCTGCGCAACGTCGAGCGCACGGAGCTTTCCTTTGACGTCAACGATTTCGAAAATCATCGCCTGGGGCTGGCGACGACGGTTTTCGTTATTTACGACGGGAACAATCCAACCAAGACCGAGAACGAACTTGCGGCCCGCAACTTCGATCGGGATTGCGCGCTGGATCCAGCCGTCAAAGTGTAAGCGGCTGATGTAACGAACGCCTTTTTCGGGCTCCGAGATATCAAAGAGATCGAACGGATCGATTTCGTTCGCCGGAACCCAGAAAGCGTAGAGATGATCGCCTTGATAACGAACGTCTTGGAGATTCGCACTCAATCCAGAGCCATCTCCTACCGTGACAACCGAATCAGCAAACGGCTTGCGCAAATCACCATTTTCGGAGCGCACGAGAACGTTTTTGAGCCCGTGCTGCGGATGATTCAAAAGTTTTTCTAACATTGCCTCACGGGCTTCGCCGTAGAGGTGTTTCAATTCGGTTTCGATCCAGCCGCGACGATCGCTTGCGTCTTTTTCCGAAATGACGCCCGTGTTTTCCGTCGGGAAACGGAACGTTTCGACAGCGATTCGCGCCACGCGCTGGCCGCCCACTTGTTGATCGAGCAAGTAGTTGCTAGTGACGATCAGCGTGTCGTTTTTGATCATCGTTTGCGAGCGCTCGCGGACAAAGCCTTTCGTCGCTACGCTCATGACAGGCTTGATCTGTCCTTTCTCGTTTGAAATGTCGATGACTTCAACGACGCTTGAGCGATCAAAGAAGCCCCAGCCACTTTCCGAAAGAGTCGCGAGGAGATAATACTTAAACGAACCGTTCTTCTCAATCGAGAGGATGTTCATGTTTTGAGCGCCGCTTACGCGCAAGCTCACTTCACGTTTATCAACGAGGGTCACGCTCTTACGAACGACATTGTAGGAAGCGATAAGACCTTTGTCTTTCACGCTCGAAGCGACATAAAGAACATCGCCCACGATGCGCGAATCCGCGATCGTACCCGCGACTTCAACGGCCTCGACGAGCGAGGGACGCTTCGAATCTTTCACGTCATAAACGGCAAGGCGAGATTTTGATTCGTGAGCCTCGTAGTCGTAACGACTCTCGAGTGCGATCAGTCGATCTTGTGAAGCGACATAGTACATTTCCGAAGGTCTGTGACCCGTCGGAGCCACACGACCGAGAAGCTCGGGAAGCTCAGCCCCTTTTTCGAAGCTGACAACCTGGAGACCTCGCTCTTGGTTGAGAAGATAGAGAAGCTTGGAGCCAGGCTTTCCGACTTTGAAAACGTCGGACTCCTGCTCCGTACGTTCTCCGCCCGCAGCGGGAGCAGCGGCTTTCGCGAGATCCGCCATCCCCTCGTAGCCGTAGCTCACGGGGTTCAAGAACGACGTTTGGCCGACGTAGCGCGCGAGCTGCGCGCTCTCATCCGTCAGATCCGCCGGACGCGGAACTAAACGCGTCGACTCACTGACCGTCACGGGATTTGAATTCAACGAGCAAGAAACGCCCGTCATCAAGGACACGCCGGCTAAGCCAAGCGTCGCTTGGCGAGAAAACTTACGCCAAAGCATTTGAAGATCGATCAACATAAAATCTCCTTCGAGGGGAAAGGATGGTTTCGTAAAACCAAGTGTTGGCTTGAACGGAGCGGACCTTAAATTCCGCGGGGCGCTTGGCTCAACTCTTCCCGGAAAACGGAAGGGGATTTTGTCCGCAGCCAGGGACAAAAATTCAGTTCCAGAACGAGGCCGAAGACTGCCCAACAGGTTGAAATGACTTGAGAGTTAAGTCATCTCCGATCGCGTTCGCCCTGCACAAGAGACCCAAATTGGAACCTTCCATTTTTCGTCCGCGCACGAAGTTTTTTTGTTTAGTCATAAGTCGACGGCCTCCTCGATAAGCGAAAAATTACGTACCCAGTTTCGATGCGAGTCTAAAAAAGCTCGCTTCTACCCGCTTCTACATTCCCGGATGTACATGTCTCGAGTAGGTTGCGCGGATCGATCAACCCTACCGAAGGAGACTTCAAATCATGTCTCGCACTTCTCTCTTAGATGCCATGAACCGTAGCTTCGTCGCGGCCGCGATCTTCGCGACGGCGATTTTAACTCCCGTCGCGCAAGCTTTGGCTTCAGCCATCGATGAGTTCCGTGACCAACCGAAGCTGGATCTTCCGCTCATAATCACGCGCACAGAGTGGACGGATAAAGATGAAGCCGAATTCGGCAAGTTCGTCGCTCAGCTCGGTGCCGCAATCCAGGCCAAAAAATGCAGCACCGTAAAGAAGTGCATGAAGAGCGAAGAAGCGAATATTTTCGCGAAGAAGGACCCGAAAGGTTTGATTCTTTATTCGGATTGCGCGGATTTCCCTTACTTCCTTCGACTCTATTTCGCTTATCACAAGGGTCTTCCGATGGAGTACGTTGACGACATCTCCATGAACAAACGCCCTTACTCATCCGAAGCCAATCGTGATGACGATCTTCCGAGCGCGCGTCTCGACAACTCGCCTTACGGAAACCGCATCGATGGCCGTGGTGCTTCGACGCTCGTGAAATCTCCGGGTGCAGAGCGCAATTTGATTACGTACCTTGAAGATTTGCTCGACACAGTCTCAACGCGGACAATGCGCGTAGGACCCTTGAGCCCGAAGTACGATCTCTCTGATCTTTATCCCGTCAAGATCGACCGCGACGGCATCCAGCCCGGTACGGTTGTTCATTCGACAGGTCACGCCTACGTTGTGATCCGCGTTGACGATAAAGGCATCGTGCACGCCATCGACGCGCATCCAGACGGCTCGATCTCGAAAAAAGAAATTAAAGCCGCGACACTCGATCGTTCACGCCCTGACCACGGTTTAGGATTTTTCCGCTTCCGTCCGCTCAAAGTTGTCGGCGCAACCAAGGCTGATAACGGAGCTTACTACGGAGGAAAACTCGTGACCGCCACGGACGCCGAGCTTTTCAAAGCTGGAAAGTGGTCGGTTGAGCAGTGGTTTGGTCCTGGCTCCAAGATCGCCCCCGGAACCCAAGTGGATCCGAGCGCCTGGAAGAACGGTTACAAGAAGCAAAACTTCTTTGACTACGTTGCTTCTTCGCTCCGCGGTGCGGGAACGGTCGTAGCGGCTGATCAGGACGTTCGCGACTTGATGGAGTCGCTGTGCTCTGAGTTTCAACAGCGTTTAGTCGACGTCAATGTGGCGCTGACCTCTCCCCATAAGCTGAACAAAGTCGCCCATCCCTCGGCCCTGCCGCAGAATATCTACTTGGCAAGCGAGCCTTGGGAATCACTGTCAACGCCAAGCCGTGACGGCCGCATGCGGGCCGCCGCTGATGATTTGATTAAAACTTCGGTTTCGAAATTTCGCCTCGCTAAGCAAGGCGCAAAGGGCATCAAATTCGACGGATCGGCCGAAGATTACGTCGTCGCTCTCCGCAACCACCTAAAGGCCATGGATCAGTCGTGCAAAATTGTTTACACGAACTCCAAAGGCGCAAAGGTCACGCTGAACTTCCAACAGGCCGTTTCGCGGTTAAGCCGCATGAGCTTTGATCCGTATCACTGCGCTGAAAAGCGCTGGGGTGCTTCAGGTCAAGAACTCGCTACCTGTGATGACCGAGACAACGGCGATGGATGGTACGTAGGCCAGCGGTTCATGCGTAACACGATCGGAAAGCTCACGGCCTCCGAACGCTTGGTGATCCGAAGCGATCGCCCGATCACGCTCAGTATGCTTGAAGACGAAGACTTGATCGATCAACCCGATTCAAGCCCCATCAATCTCGGCACGAAGACCACACCCGTAACCGATTTTGATAAGAACTTTGCGAGCCCGAAATACCTCGAGCTGTTGAAGAAGTAATCGATTCTGAAAAGGCCGCGTTGATCGCGGCCTTTTTCATTAATGCCAACGCGCGCGGCGGAAATCGCGATACCGGCGGAGTCGGCTTTTACGCGCAATCTCCTTCATCGTTTCCGTACGACGCCACAAAATGAATTCGTAGATCACGAGCATCATTAAGAATAAGGCAATGCCGCCAAGCAAGAACCAACCCGCAATACCTTGCGGAAGAGCCTGCGGAAACTTCGCCATCATCACCGTGTACACGATGATTCCGAGCACGAGAAATTCGACGGAATAGGCAACTAGGAGTTCTAAAAAGATCCAGACTCCAACCAGCGCGATCGCCGCACACAAGATAAGATGCGTGGGCGTCAATGTGGAATAAAGCGATGCGATCCAAGAACTCAAATTGGAATCCACAGGCATCTCCTGGCCGAATTGCTGCCTTTTAGAGGTCAGCCAAACTCAGGAGAACTGCGAGTTCGATGCCGGTCAAAGAGGGCTCTCAGCCCTCAGCAAATTGAGCCTGCAACGAGAGCCCTGTTTAAGTTCTCGTCGCCGCGCCCACATTTGTCACTCAGCGCTTGAAATTGCGCCTTTCAATGCTCAACGAGGATCGCACGAGTAACCGAGATGGCAGGCCTCTTGATCGGCCGTGGGGCGGACATGATAACCAACAATCTCTTTGCTCTTGCAGCTAGGAACGTCGCTGACCGGCGCTACGGGATAAATCGGGACAACGTCACCAGAGGGAGTGCGGACATAGTAGCGCTCATATTTTGCGACGTAACGAATCGCTTTTGCGCAAGTCATGTCGTTAACCGGAATTTCTGGGTAAGCTTGCGCGAGAGCGCCGCTAAAGAGAATGAGTCCAAGCGCAGCTAGGCGTTGTAGATTCATGATAAAACCTTCCGTTGTTTATCAAGTCAGACTTAGGATGATGAAGTATGGAGATTAGAACCGAGCGCGAATCTTCTCTCAACGGATTTCCGCATGAGTTCGGTCAAGATCCTGTCAGTATCAAGTCAGAACACTCCGAAAATTTTCGGTTCCATGATGAGTCAGAGCAGCAAAGGCTGCTCATTTTGAAGCAGATTTCCCTCGCTTGTCGAATTCCGGAACAATCTTTTCGCTCAAGGTCCAGTTAGTGAGACCGATAAGCTATTCAGTCGATAGGTTCGACAGTTTTCCGGAATTTCCGGCATTCAGCGGTGGACTTAACTAAGACAGAGGAACTTTAAGAGCATGTCAGCACTTCGCGCGATCACAGTCGACAATCAGATGCCGAGCTTCCGGCGTCAGGATTCGCGCATTGAAGTCGTAAGGAACCTCACTTCGGGAAAAGTTCTGGAGATCGCGCGCCAATCGGGGCTTGTGCACGTCATTCAAGAAGACGGTTTGGAATTCGAATCAGAATTGCGTACGGCCCGTTTGATGGCTGAGTCGCCGCTTGCGTTCATCTACGATCCTCTCAGCACCATTTTTGGCGATCAGGCAAGCGAGCTTCAGATCTACAGTCGGCTCTTCGAAGCTAACCAAACAAAGCACGAGCTCTTAAATGACATGGGCGAGTTCTTGTCAGCTCTTCCGCGCCCGAGATCAATTCTCTTGCAGGCTCTTTCGGCTACGGACGAACTTTATACCAACGGTGCGAAGAACGCCTGGGATGCTGAACAACATCCCTTCAAAGATCGACCGGTTCGCGAGGGAACGGTCGAGTTCACCGCAGCCGCCAGTGAAAATCGATTAGTGATTTGCTGCCGTGATTCTTTCGGCATGCTGAATCTCGGGAAACTTCTGGAGAGACTCTCCTTGTGCGCCGAGCACGGGATCGGCCAAGCCATTCTGCACGGGACTTGGGGCGCAGGAATCGGCGCCTACAATACTTTCGAATCGGCCGTGAGCTATTACGCTGGAGTCGAGCCAGGTCGGCATTCGGTCGTTTGCGTCGCCATGCCGATCGGCATCGGCCAGCGTCAGTTCGATCAGCTTCCCAAAAATCTTCATCTTATCTCGACCCGTTAACTCAACTCTTTAAGTTTACAAACGTTTTCGAGCAGGCCGTTGCGAATTGCGACGTACTGGCTCGTGTGCTACGTCCTCAACAAAAACTGACGAAGGCGGGATTGACGATGGACTCGGCTTCCTCTTGAATTGCTTTCATTGATGCGCTCTTGATTGAGAGGTGCTTAATGAAGCTCTACGCCCCGCTGAGTTTTATCGTCTTGAGTCTCAGCTCCATTGTCGTCTTACCTCATTTTGCTCAAGCGTCCGTTTGTCGCACGGAGTTTCAGTCAGAAAAAGTTGCGGTAAACACCTGTCTGGAGGCTTCAGGCCTTATCGACTGGACACTCATCATTCAAAAGGCGAATAGTTCGGAACCGCTCGTGCTACGAGCTCATTTTTTCGGCGATTCGAATTCTTTTCGACAGTTTTGGTCTGAGAATCGGAATCTGCCGTTCGAAGGCGACGATCAAGACCTTTTGAGAAAAGTCTTAAGCGAAAACTCCGCTCAAAAACTCGAACTTTCTCGGCCCTCCTCCACCGCGCTTCGTTTCTTAGTTCATTTTGTTGAAACCCCGATCGCGTTCGATTCGCACGATGCGAATCAAGCCGTTCGTCGCCCCACTTCTTTTCGTCAGTACTCGCCGATCTGCAACTTCATCGGAAAAAAGAGAACCGCTCGATATACGGCCCACAATCGACAGCACACCCTTACAACCCGGGTTGGCGTCACCGCTTCGGGATGCTGGGGAAGATGCGGCCCCGGATGCACGGATGACGGGTTCTCACCGAATCATGTCTACACTCAAGAATGTCTCAACCATGATGCTTGTGAGCACATGACAGGCCAGCGAATGGGCGAGTGCCAAGACGAGTTTTGGGAAGCCGCCGACGGCTTCATGAACGCGCCCTCTTGTTGAGCGTCCCGAATTTCGGCCTAGAGACAAGCTCACCGGTTCGGGTTTTCAATGATAGGTTACAGAAGGTGGGCTTATCTCCCTTTTAGGCGTTGGCAAAAAATCAAAGTCGATTCGCTCGCCCTCCTCATCAGCCGCAAACCAGTGCACATCATTGCGCTTAAAGCGCAGTCCAATCAGGTCTCCCGCGCTTAAGCTCACCCGTCCTGTGACCCTCAAGGTCCACGTGAGGCCTGGCGCAACTTCCGCGAGCACGTGCGTTTCGTGCCCGTGCGGTTCTAAAAGCGAGACTCTGGCAACGATATCGCCGCGAGAGGGTTCCGCCATCATGATTTTCTCTGCGCGCAGACCGATGACGGCACGCCCGTCAGCTTGAGTCATTCCGCGCGGAGCTTCGCCGAGAGCGAAGCGAATAGTTTGCGCACTCCTTTCGCCCATTCCATGGAATCGAAAGCCAGTGGCGCCCTCTTTGCTTTCAACGACTTCTCCTTCGAGAAAGTTCATTCCGGGTGTTCCGATGAATCCGGCGACAAACCGATTGGCTGGTCGTTCGTAAACTTGTTCAGGTGTTCCGACTTGGCGTATGCGGCCTCGTTCCATAAGCACGATCTGATCCGCCAAAGTCATTGCCTCCACTTGATCGTGCGTCACGTAGATTGATGTACTTTTGAAACGCCGATGGAGATCGGCAATTTCTACCCGCGTTCGCGATCTCAATTGCGCATCGAGATTTGAGAGTGGTTCATCGAAGAGAAAAATCTTCGGCCGTTTCACAAGCGCGCGGCCGATGGCAACTCGCTGTCTCTGACCACCCGAGAGTTGCGCTGGCTTTCGCTCCAAAAACTCGGTCAAACCAAGAAGACCCGCCGCCTCGGCGATCCGTGCCTCGATTTCGGCTTTGGGAAGATCTCGTTGTTGGAGGCCAAACGAAAGATTCTGCCGGACAGACATGTGTGGATAGAGAGCGTAATCCTGAAAAACCATGCCGATATCGCGGCCGGCAGGAGGCAGATCGTTGACGACTTTCCCGTGCATGCGGATTTCTCCGGCGGTGACTTCTTCCAATCCCGCGATTAAGCGAAGGAGGGTTGTCTTCCCGCAGCCTGAGGGTCCTACGAGTACCGTAAATTCCCCAGGCCGAATACTGAGGTTTAGACTCTTGAGGATGAGCGGGCCGTTTCGCCCGTATGATTTTACGAGTTCGCGAATTTCGACTGCGCTCATGAATTCATCCTTTCACCGCACCGGCGGTCAAACCTTTGACGATACGCCGTTGGAACACGAGAACCAAAGCGATCAGCGGAATTGTGACCAAAACTGAAGCGGCCATGATCTGTCCCCAAGGAGATTCGTATTGTGAAGCTCCGCTCATCGAGGAAATCGCGACCGGCACCGTGCGCGCTTGATCGGAAAGCGCAAACGTGAGTGCGAACAAAAATTCGTTCCACGCGGCGATGAACGCGAGAAGTCCCGTCGTGACGAGGGATGGAGAAAGAAGCGGAAGAAAAATCCTCGTGAGCACCGTGAAGGAACTTGCCCCATCCATGATGGCGGCTTCCTCTAGTTCACGGGGAAGCTGGCGCATGAAAGTCGTCAACACCCAAACGGTGAATGGAAGCGTGAAAATCATGTACGAAAGCACGAGGCCCGAACGGCTATTGTACAAACCCAAAGCGCGCAGAACCTCGAAGAGACCCGAGAGCACCGCAATCTGCGGAAACATCGACACCAATAGAAAAGCGGTCAAGAGCAGACCACGCCCGCGAAACTCCCGTCTTGCTAGGGCGAACGAAGCCGCTACGCTAAGACCCAACGAAATGAGTGTCGCCGCACTCGCGACTAGGACGGAGTTGAGAAAATTTCGGGCGAAAGGTTGAGCTGTAAAGACCGTGCGATAATTTTCGAGAGTCGGTTGGTCCGGCCACCAAGCCACCGAGAAAATTTCGCCACCGGATTTGATTGAACTCACGAGTGCCCACGCGAAAGGTCCAAGAAGGAACGAGACGACAAAGATTGAGATAAACGTGAGAGCCCACTTTTCCATAATTTGTGCATTCATTCGGGCTTTCATTTGGCACCCGCCTGACTCCCGCTTGCAAGAAGCGAAACGATGGCCAGTGTTCCTATAATGCAAAAGACGAGAAACGAAGCTGCTGATCCGTAACCGACATCTTGAAAATCGATGAGCTGCTGGCGCGCAAACATCGACATCACCATCGATTCTTTGCTGTTAGTGGTGAGCACAAACGGCAGATCAAAAATGCGGAGAGCATCCATCATGCGAAACAGCACGGTCACCACGAGTGCGGGCTTTAGAAGCGGAAGCGTGATATTCCAGAATCGACTCCACGCTCCAGCACCATCCACCCGAGCCGCTTCGTAGACCGAAGCCGGGATGGCTTGAAGTCCCGCAAGCAAAAGCAAAGCGGCAAAGGGAGTGGTTTTCCAAACATCGACCGTGACCATCGCGACGAAACTCAAGTTTTGATCCGCGATCCACGCGAGCGGTTGCTCGATAAGTCCGATTTTGATCAAAGTAGCATTTACGATTCCGCCTAGATCATTGAACATCCACGCCCACATCCTCGCCGAAACGACCGTGGGGATCGCCCAAGGTACAAGGAGTGAGGCTCGGACAAGTCCCTGCCCTAGAAACCGCTGGTCGATTAAAAGCGCTAGCACCAAGCCCAAGACGATCTCCAGGCTCACCGAAGCTACGCAGAATGCGAGGGTATTCAAAACAGACCGCCACCAGTCGCGATCTTGAAACAACACGCTGAAGTTAGTGAACCCAACAAATTTCGCATCACTTGCAAAACCCAGGCGTGCGTCGGTGAAAGCATAGTAAATCGTCTGGGCGAGCGGATAGAGTGCAACGAGAGCTAATGCAATAAGCGCTGGCGCTACGAAGATCCACGGCTCGTAAGCTTGCCGCTTCATTGCCAGCGTCCTTTCTTTTTTAGAAGAGTCAGATCAGCCTCAAGCTGTCCAAGGAGAGAGTCAGGCTGACCTCCCGAAAGAATACCGTGCACGGCTTCGTAGAATTCGCTGCTCACACGGTTATAGTCACTGGCGACGACTTTCGAAGGACGTGGAAGTGCTGAGTCGTAAACCGGTTTGAGATCTCTCAATGCAGGATTTTTTAAAAGAAGCTCGGAATCATCGTAGAGCGAGCGCCAAGTCGGACTCAATCCTCCGCGAAGCGCACGACGTTTTTGCTCGGACCGGCTCGCAAGATACTTCGCAAGGCTCTTCGAAGCCTCCGGATTTTTTGAAAACTTAGAAACCGCGAGTGACCATCCGCCTAGCGCTGAAGTCGCCTTTGCATTAGCGTTAAGACCTTTCGGCAAGACGGAAATCCCGACTTTACCCTTAACCGGGCTCTCAGCCGCTTGAGACAACTCCCAAGCGTAGGGCCAATTCCGCATGAACACCGCACGGCCCGATTGGAAAACGGTGCGGGTTTCTTCTTCCATGTATCCAAGTACTCCGCGTGGCGCGATCGTTCCGATCCAACTTGCAGCTAACTTCAAAATTTCGCGGGCGGCCTCGTTGTTGATCGAAACTTCACCGTTCTTCTCGACAAGTGAACCCCCGCCCGCTGAATGGACCCACTCAAGAGCCGCGCACGTAAGTCCTTCGTAGGCTCGCGCGGCGAAAACGAACCCCCAGAGGTCGGTTCGACCTTTCTCACGCTCCGCTTGTTGAATCTTCGTAGCCGTTTCCGTGAGCTCCTGCCAACTTTGCGGCACCGGCAACGCATAGCTTTCCAAAAGATCTTTGCGGTAATAGAGAAGTCCACCGTCGATAAACCAAGGGAGCGCTACGAGACGTCCTCGAACCGTGTTGTTCTCGATAAAGCCAGAGAACTGATCTTCACGGACTTCAGGCTCCAGAATGTCTTTGAGATCGAGAAAAAAATCGCCAATCACCCCGGGCCAGGGCGTATCGATGACAAAGACGTCGATGTCCGAAGAATGAGAGGCAAGGAGAAGCTGGTAACTCCCGAGTCTTTCTCCGGAGTTACTTGAAGCGGTCACGACCCGAGCTGGGATGCCGCTCTCCTTTGACCAAGCGGAGACTCCGGATTGGCAGAGTTCAAGTTCGACCCCAACCGCCCCGCACGAGATCACGATCTCGCGCGGTCGATTTTTTTGGGCGGAGAATAGGCCGATGGCAAAAGCTACGGCGAGAAGGACGGAAAGCCCACCTGCCGAGAAAAGGATGATCGATCTGAGGCGCCGAGTGCCATGCTCCATTCTGCCCTTGTCGATCGGAGTGGCCAGTGGGTCAATTTATGTTTCCCACACAACTTGCGACCCTCGCCTTCTCCTCATGATGGAGCTAGGCCGGGCTCGCCACGACCCGTGCGGTCCCCCGTATGATCTTTAACGAAGCGATCTGGAGAAACCGGCTCCTGTGAGGCCGCGACGTGGCCGGGCTTCGGCTCCCCTTCGTCAGAAAAGGCATAGGTCATCACAAGTTGCTCAATGACCGGGGCAACGAAAAGTCCTGCGAAACCCATGAGGCTCAGACCACCGAGTAGAGAGATGAGCGAAATCGCCGGGTTGCTCTTAGCTGCGCGCGAAAAGAGCCAGGCACGGAGAATGTTGTCGGCAACGCCAACGATCACCGCGGTGACGAGCATGATGATCGCGGTCTTCATATCGCCCGAAACAAAACCTACGATCGTCAGAATGGCCGGCACGATCCCCGCTCCGAGAAGCGGGATCATCGCGCAGAGGAAAGTCACACCAAAAATCATGAGGAGCGAATCAAAACCGGCGATCGCCGCACCGACAGTTACGAGGATCGACTGAACGAATCCAGTCAAGAGAACCGATCCTAGTGCAAGGCCACAGATCTTTTCGAAGCGTTTGAAATGAGCTTTCCCTTTCTCGCCGAGACGAAGAGCTTGGCTAGTCTGTTCCCAGATACGTGGCTCGATCACCAAAAAAGCGCCAAACGCGACGATGAAGATGAAGAGCTCAAGCAGAATCAGAGGAGCTTGCGAAAGGAACCCTTGAGCCCCCACGAGCAACACTCCGCGGGCCGCATTCGTGATTCCAGTGACGGCTTTATCAAGCTGTTCTTGCACGTTGAAAGAGGAGAGGTAGGATTGTTGATTCGCCCAGGCGATGAATTGATCGCGTGCGTTCGCGATCTTATCGTTCAATCCCCCTACCGTGTTCGGATTTTGAAAAGCGTCGTAAAGCTGTGAATACCCCTGAAGAGTTACAAGCGCGAAGAGACCGATAAAGAACGTGAGCGTGAGACCCACGACGGCGTACGCAACTCGCGTTCGACGGGCATGAATTTTTGCACGGACGAGGTTGATCAACGGCGCGCAGGCCGATGCGAAGAGAAAGCCGAGAAGAACGGGTTTCCAGAAAGGGAGAAAGAGCAAAAGATAAAGACCGATGAGAGTAAAGATGAGGAACTTCGTTTTTTTGGGAGTCCACTCAGCTAATTGCTTTTGCACGGTCTTTCTCCTGATTTTTTGTTCTGGCTTCTTTACTCAAATTCGTTTTTCGCAGCTCAACACTTCACGAAAACGGGCACCCGTCGTAAACCGGGCACGTTTTGACCCGACATTATATGGTTCTGCCTAGAGGCAACCACGGTGAATGGGAATTGCGGCGAAAAATCCACAGCTCGGGGTTCGCGTGCGATCTTTTGAAAAGGAAGCCTCAGAAAACAAAGCAACGAACATATCGACTCGCAAGAAAATCCAAGGAAGTTCCACGCGCGGATGACAAGATCGCGGCCGACGCCAATGGGAAACTTCGGTCCGTAGCCGTGACGATCCATTAAGCTTGTCGATCGGCGCCCTTTCGATTTCGATGATCCGCTTCGTGTGACGAGAGCTCGTGCGCGAGCACAGGTGTCATCGCAAAATCACGCATCCGCCAATCCATGTGTCGGATGTCGTGCAACGCTCGATCGATCTTTTCGACAAGCTCCTTATCTGATCTCGGCACGACGTAAGCTTCACCAAAGAAAAAATTGCCCTGCTCGTGCAGGCGTACGATCGATTTATCGATCCAGTCTTGAGACTCGATATACTCTTTCACCTTGGCGTTGATGGGTTCTTCCGTGCCGGACTCAATGGTTTCAGGAATACGGTCGATCAAGTCAGAAACAGCGGATTTCAGATGGGTATATCCATCTTTCAAAATACCAGTCGAAATGACCGCAGCTGCCGCAGCATCGGCCCACCAAAATCCCATTCCGGTTCCAAGAAGTCCGACGACGGTTGAAACGCTTGTGAGCCAATCCGCTTTGTTCATGGCCGCATCGGCATGAATCACTTTGTTATGCAGCACTTTTCCAAGTGGTAGTTTGAGCCGCGCTACGAATGCAGCGGCGAGCCCTCGCCACACAACAACAGCGCACATGGGCCACCCGGCCCAAACGGTCATCCCGAAGAATTCGCTTGTCCCGATCGAGGGTCGCTCTTGCGTTGCTAGTTTGAAAAGCGCTTCCACCAAAAGATAGCCACCGATGGCAAATAACGCGGTCGAAGCGACCAAAAAAGCAATCGAGACAACGCGGTGAAATCCGCACGGAAACCGTTTTGTTGGTCGACGATGCCGAACGCGTTCAGCCACGAGGAAAGCGATGGGCGGGGTGAGACTTAAAACATCGTCGAGCCAAGCCGTTTTCATGGCTTGGGAACTCCCCATCACAACGTACATCAGGACGATGTTGATCGTGATCAAGGTGATCGACAGCCACTCAACACGAATCGCGCGGAGGAGCCCTCGTCTTTGCTTCGGCGGAAGCTCGGCCTCTTCAACGGCTCGCATTTTTTTGTTCTCCTGCTTTAGGATCTTCAGCTCTCAAGAAACGCTCGAGGTCACTCAAGAAAGCGTTTTCACCAGGCGGAACGGCCATGACGCGTTTTGCTTTTTTCTCGCCCGCGTAGCCATAGGTAAACCCAACCGACTTAGAGTGTGGGTTATCTTCTCTCAACCCGCTAATAACTAAATCGAGCCGATGATTTTCTAACTCCTTCATCAGCTCGCTTTCGGATTTCGCGATCCACTTGATTTCCGCATTCAGTTTTTTTGCGTAGCGCTCAATGAGCGCGGGTTCAATACCGGTCCAAGTCTCTCCTGATTTTTGTGTCCAGGGCGGGTTCTCCGAGATCCCGACACGGAGCTGGCCATCTTTCACTTTCTTCAGTGTGTTTTCGGGGTCCTTAGGAAATTCACAGGCCGTAAAAAGAATCAAAATCGGCGTTATCAAAAGCCACGTACGCATCGAGCCTCCTCAAAACCCAACATAGCCGAAGGACGACTGAGACGATTGAGGACAAGTTCAAAAAAAATTGATTGTTCGTTCAATGATGCAGTGGCTTCTCCTTCTTCTACCTCGTTCTACCTAGTAGCGGCGAGACCCCCGATCTAAAACGATAGGGGTGCTGTGATTTTGGTGACCTACGGAATCAAAAAGGAGTTGTTTTATGAAATTGATCATTTTGGCTTCCTCACTCTTCTTTGCTGCTTCAGCTTCTGCGGGAGTTGCTGACGTCTCCCCGACCCGTGACGCAAGTGTCTCACCTGCTCGCGTCGAGAAGGTCTACACAGTGCAGTCGGCGAAACGTGATGATGCCGCTTTGAAACTGATCCAAGTCGATAATGGTGGTTCAACCGACGTGAGTTCCGTGACTCTTCCGTCAACGCTTTACGTTGGCATCTACAAGGACGGAGAAGAAGCCGACCTGGATACCAACTATGAAGTTGCAGGAGATATTTACAGAATCACGTCGGTCAAATTTGAAAAGAAAAGTAGCGTGGTGCGAGTTGAATTCGAAAGAAAGAACGACCGGTTCGAGATCCGCAAAAGCCGCATGAACATTTTCGTGAATGAGGCTCTTAAAGAAGCCAAAGTCGACGGCGGAACGATCCTCGAATCTACAATCGGCGTTCAGCGAATCGATGATTGATCAGCGATCAAGCCGAGATACTCTTCACCTACATCCATAGAAGGAACACTGAGATCCTCGACTTCCACGAGGATCTCATCCGTGCGTAGCGAGGACGAGGGTGAAACGGAAGGCACCTGCGCTACGAACCAGGCGCAGACAAATCCAGCAGCTAGAGCTCCCGCACCGCCAAACACCCAGAAACCTCTTTGCGTTCTCGAAGATGGAATCAATGTTTGAACCGAGTGTCCCGATCCTGACTTACCTACCGGCAATTCCAAATTCCTCATCAAACGCTGAAGTTCATCCTGGGGAGGTGGAGGAACTTGAGGCGCATTCTGTTTTAAGAATGCTTTCAGGGCCTCATCTTTTGGATCGGTCATACCTTGACTCCTTTCTTCTCGAGAAACTGACGAAACTGAGCTTTCGCGAAATGAAGTCGCGATTTCACGGTTCCCTCAGCCACGTCGAGTAGGCTAGCAACTTCATGTACGGGCAAATCGTGCAGAAAACTGAGCACCAGCACCGCGCGGTGTTCTTCAGAGAGTGATCTAAGACCCTTAGCAACTAAATCGCGACTGGCGATCTCTTTCTCCGGGCTGGCCTCCGAATTTGAATTGGAGGAGAGAGACTCCGTTTCCAAAGCGTTGACTTGATTATCGCGAGTTCGCGCTTCGCGCCGAGCATGATCGAGAGCTACGTTGACGCTCACTCTGTAGATCCAAGAAGAAACCTTTGCTTCACCCCGAAAATCAGCCCAGCCCTTCCATATTTTGATGAAGGCTTCTTGGACTAAATCATCGAGAGCCTGTTCGCCCGCGATCTGGAAAATAACGGCGCGAACGAGAGATTCATTCTCCCGATAGAGTTCGGTCAAAGCTTCGGTTCCTTTTGCTCGCAAACTAGCCTCGCCACCAAATTTCAGTTTCGGAATGAAATCCGAAATCGACTCCGGAGCAAGAGCGCCCGGGAGGAGGTTGCGAATGGCTGAAGTTTGCTTCGTTCGGCTCACTTGCCGGCCTCCGCGCCTCGCTTCAGTTCGTGTTCGTGCTTACGATCGTGATGGCGATCAGGCCCACGCTCGTCGTATGCGTTGAACTTTTCGCGTTGCTCGGGCGTCAACAGCGCGCGAACCGACAAAATTTTCTCAAAACGTGAGCGCGCAAAGTCCGCTTGGCGCCTCTCGAGTTCTTCGAATTTTTTGCGAACTTCGTCGGCACTGCCCGACCCGCGCAAAGCTTTCTGCAGCTCCTCTCGAGCAGCTTCCATGGCTTTGCGCTTCTCTGGCAAGGTCTTGTGGAAGTCGTCCTGTATTTTCTTGAGTTTGTCTCTCTGCTCGACCGTAAATTTTAACTCATCGGCCATCCGAATGTAGCGCTCGCCCCCGGCCAAAGCCTGAGCCGGGACCAGAACCGGACCCAGAACCATGAACGGTCCAATTAAGAATGAACACAGCACCAACGCCGCAGGAAATTTTGAGACTTGAGTCATTGTTTCATCCTCTCTTTAATCATGAGTCAGTCCGCCGCGCGCGATGGCCGGAGGCGCCATTGAAGCTGCGGTGGCCTTGAGTGCGCCGCCAACGTCGAGATCGATCTTCTTCTTGGACTCGAAGAACGCCAAAAGTTTATAGAGACACGGTACGACGAACAGCGTGAAAAAGGTCGATACGATCGTGCCGCCGACAATCGTAAGACCCATCGGCGTTCTCGTTTCTTGACCGATGCTATTTCCGAAGATCAACGGTGCGGCGGCCGCAACGGTCGCTACGGACGTCATCAAAATCGGGCGCAGACGGATCGGACAAGCTTTGAGAATGGCGGTCGTTAGATTCTTTTCGCCCTCGGCGCGTACGTGGTTCGTGAATTCCACAAGAAGAATTGAGTTTTTCTTCGCGATCCCCATCAAGACGATCAAGCCGATGAAGCTGAAGAGGTTCAGAGATACGTTGAACATCCATAACACCAACAGAGCGCCCGTTAAGCTAAACGGAAGAGCCGCTAAGATCGAAATCGGATGCACGAACGAGTTGAACTGAACGGCCAGAATCATGTACGCAACCACGATCCCGAGAATAAGCGCAACCGAAAGGCTTCGGAACGACTCCGCAAGACCTGCCGACGATCCATCTAAAGAGAAGCTATACCCTTCGGGAAGAATCTCACGTGCAATGTCTTCCGCGCGCTGGAGTACCTGCCCTTGGCCTTTTCCGGCCGCTACGTTCCCGAACACCCCGATGGCACGCTGGCGATTGACCCGCGTGATCGATTGAAACGTCTTTTGTTCATCGAAGTTAACAAGCTCGGAAAGCGGCACGCGGAGACCAAAGTCATTGCGCACGTCGATCATCTGAATATCTTTTGGCGACCGCACTTGCTCGTCGCGAAGTTTGACGCGGATGTCGTAGCGGCGACCATCATCGGTGATCTGACTTTGACGAAGGCCTGCCACCGTCGCGTTTAACGTTTCGGCAACGCTCTGGATGCTCACGCCCCGACTTGCCATCGCATCGCGATCAGGACGAATCAGGAGTTCAGGAAGACCAAGTTTGAAATCCGTATCCAAATCTTGAGTCAACCCTTCTTCGTTGAGTCGCTTCATGATGACTTCGGCCTTTTCTCGAAGAATGTCGAGATCAGGTCCACGTAAGTTGAAGGACACCGGATTCTGCCGACCCGTTGTCAAACCGCGAGCCGAGTTGTCCCGCATGGAAATCCGCACGCCTTGAACTTGCGAAAGCTCCTTGCGAAGCTCCGACATCACTTGTACGTGGGTGACTTCGCGCTCCTCGCGCGGGACCAACGTGATCGGAAACGAAATCTGGTTCACGGACGATGCGCCAAGTCCACCGCCGACGGATGTGAAGAACCGCGCGACGTTTTTGTTCTTCTTCAGCAGTTCTTCGATCTCGAGGGCTTTTTTGTAGCTCGCCTCCAACGAAGATCCCGGCGGCAGCTGCGCGTTGAGCGCAATGAAATTTTGATCTTGCTGCGGAACAAACTCTTGGCGCAATCCTTTCACCAAAATCAACGAGACGATAAAGATGACGATGGACAAAGCCACGACCGATTTGGACCAACGGAGCGTAAAGCCCAACAGATCTTGGTAGATGCCAGCAATTTTTTCGAAGAGCCGCTCAAGATACTGCTCGAAACGCGAAGGCTTGGGCGATAACGCGAGAAACGCAGCCGAACGCATTGGCGTGATCGTCACTGCTTCAAGTAGCGATAGAAGGACCGCCGCCGACATCGTGACACCGAACTGGAAGAAGAATTTCCCCGTGATGCCGCTCATGAAGATAACCGGCGCGAACACCGCCACGACGGCGAGAGTCGCCGCCGTCGCGGCCGGCAGAATTTCCATCGCACCATCGTAGGCCGCCTGAGCCGCGTTCTTACCCATATGATGATGCCGAACGATATTCTCAAGAAGCATGATCGCGTCATCGACGACGATTGAGATCGCGAGCGTCAGCGCGAGAAGCGTAAAGAGGTTAAGGGTGAAGCCAGAGAAATAAAGAACGATGAACGTTCCGACGATTGAAGTCGGTATCGAGAACAAGATGTTGATGGCCGCACTGAAGCTACCCAAGAACAAAAAGCAAATGACGATCGTGACGAGTCCCGCGACAATCAGTTTTTCTTGTGACGTATGAACCACGGCCGCCGTGGGAAGGGTGAAGTCGACGTTGACTTGCATTTTATAATCTTTGGGAATCGTCGACTGAAGTTTCTCTACTTGTGCCCGAACGGCCTGAGCCAGCGCCACTTCGTTTCCACCGCGCTGCTTTTGGATGCTGATCGAGATTGCGTTTTTACCATCGATTCGCGCGATCGTACGAACGTCGCTCAAACCATTTTCGACATCGGCGACATCTTTGAGACGGTAAACACGATCTTGAATGACTTGGCCACCCCGTCGGAGAATGCGGATGTTGCCGAGTTCTTCGGGTGTGGTGGCTTCCCCCATCCAACGAACTCGAAATTCTTGTTTGGTATTCGAGAACTGACCTGCTGAAGACTCAAGATGCTGCGCTTTGATCGCATTGAGCAAATCCGAAACCGTCATGTCGGCCTTGCGGAGTTTTTCGGGGTCGGGCCAAACACGCAAGTTGCGAACGCTGAAGCTACCGACAGAGACTTCACCGATTCCCGGTAAGAAACGGAACTGGTCTAGAAGAAAAGTCTCACTCCAGGCAAGCGCCTCGGTGATCGGCCGATCCGTCGAGATTCCGATAAACATGATGGGCGATTCTTCCGGGTTTCGCTTTCGAATCACCGGTGGATCGACGTTCAAAGGATACCGAACGGAACTCAAAGCCGTTTGCACCTCTTGGAGCGCGACGTCGACATCGCGATTGATATCGAAGTTCAACGTGACGTTTCCGCTCCCCTGCCGCACGGATGAGCGCATTTCCTCAATTCCCTCGATCGATAGCAAATTCTGCTCGATCGGATCGATGAGTTCTGCTTCCACCACTTCGGGAGAAGCACCGTCGTAGTTCACCGAGATACTGATCACCGGGAAGTCGACATCAGGCATCTGGCTGACGCCGAGGCGATTGAAACAAATCGCGCCGAAGATGATCAGTGCGGACATGAGAACCCAAGCAAACACCGGACGCTTGATGGAAATCGCGATTAAATTCATTAAACACCGTCCTGTTGGCGCGTGAAGACACGCGCGCGACTTTCCGCTTTGCGGAGATTGCTCAGAATTCGCGCTAGCTCAACTTTGGAATTAGCAGCATCGATCTCGAACGTAATGAGCTGAAAAACGGTCGTGCGCCCTAGACGGTAGCGATTTCGCTCAGCCGCAACTTTTCTTTCTTGAAAATCGGCGAGCCGATTGGCTTCCTCGGCTTGTTTCTTCAACGAATCGATTTCGCGATTCAGATCGGACCAGCCGACGATCGAAAGTCGCTCTTGAGCGCGAGCTTCTAACGACCTCGATTCTGCGTTCAATCTTGCGGCCCGCCTTTGATCTTCTTTGAGACCCGAATCGAGATCCATCGAGAAAAGGACGCCGATGCGTGTTGATGAAAACTCGGGATCGCGCGCACGGTCCCAAGCGGCACCAAACCGCTCATCGCGACCGTTTTGACCGTGAGACACGTAGGCATCAAGTTTTGGTTGAAGATTTTCGTCAACGCGCGAAGCTTCAGCCGATGCTTGCTCCGCTAGAAAGCGCGAGGAGAGTGAATCTAAGCGGAAAGGAATTGACGTTCCCGAGGAGGACGCAAGGAGTGAATCGAGTGGTCGAATCACTTCCATTGATTTCAGGTCGATTTTCCATGCCTCGGGATTTTGATTCGGAATCAATTGCCGAAACCGATTGCGCAAGGATTCGATCCGGTTTCTCACCGAAATGAGCTCGAGTTGACGATTGCTGGTTAAAGCCTGCGCCTGAAGAAGATCGGCAGACTCCGCTACTGATCGACGTACGCGATCGCGTGTCCACCGCTCGACTTGCTCACTTTTTTCGATATTACCTTGGCGAATCTCTTCCTCACGAAGAGCGAGAGCTAAATCCCAATAGGCACTTTCGAGTTCCACTAAAAGATTCTGCCGCTGGAAGAGAGTTGTCAGCGTCCGGCTCTGCAGCTCGGCACGCTCAGCCTCGCGACGAAGCGAGGTCGAACGGCCAAATCCATCTCGCCAAAGCGACTGCGAAAGCTTGAGTTCCCACTCACCAATGTTTCGTTCTCCCGTCGCGCCCAAATCAGTGACTTCACTTCCCACGGACAGACCAAGCTGCGTCCCGGTAGAAAAAAGTTTGCTCAATGAAGCATCGATGAGCTTTGTGCGAAACCGTTGGGTCGGCGTGAGGGTATCGCGTTGATCACGCGCATCTGCGACCTCGGCATCTAGACGCCAGGATAAGGCGAGATCACGGCCCGATATTTCCGACGTGATGGCCTCAATCGTTTTCTCATTGGCTTGCAACGTTTCGGAATTCTGCCGCGCCAAAGAAATCACATCCTCGACGCTCAAAACTTGTGCCTCGGCCATCTGCGGGCCCGCGATGGCGATTAGGCCGCTCAATAAAAGAAGGCTCGTAAGAGAGAGGCCGCCTCGTCGTGTCTCTATTGGCTGGATCTCGACTTGTTGGGAGGATAGAGCTTTCATTCAACTCCTCGGACGTAATATGAAAGATGAAGCTTCCGGAAATTCACTTTCTCTCTATCTCTTTTTGAGACACTCGAATTGAACAATCCACACTCCTGGACATAGAGCCGGCATGGAAGGTCGCCTTTTAATGCCTAGCTCGAAAGCGAACTCCGACAGTAAGACGAACCGAACGCGCGGTTGGTTCAATCAAAAAAACTTTTAACTCTCGTTCGATTTTGTCCAGGAGGAGATGCTGCTACGATCAGCGCGGTTGTCTACGCCTCTTTCTTTGCCTCACTCATGAACATCGTTTGAATTGGGCGTTCTCTTCTTATGGAGATCCCTTCAAGTGAGACCCAATCGAGTTGCAGACATGTAAATCTGAATCCTCTACCGAGAGAGGAGTTTCGAATGGAACAAAATCAGAACGCTACATCCCGTCCTCTAGCTTTGATCACCGGTGCCTCAAGCGGTATCGGTTACGAGCTTGCAAAAGTCTTCGCGATGGAAGGATACGACCTTCTTGTAACGGCTGAAGACGATGCCATCACGCGCATCACGCCAGAGTTCGAAGAAATCGGTGTCCAAGTCGAGTGCGTGCTTGCGGATCTCGCCACTTACGAAGGAGTTGAAGATCTCTACGGTGCCTTGAAAAAAATGGGGCGGCGCCTCGACGTCGTTGCAATTAACGCTGGCGTCGGTGTCGGCGGAGATTTCGCGCGCGAAACGGCGCTCGAAGATGAACTCAATTTAATTCAGTTGAACGTCACTTCAAGCGTTCACCTTGCCAAACGAATCGTCAAAGATATGGTCGCTCAAGGCCACGGTCGCATTCTCTTTACCTCATCGATCGCAGCGACCATGCCTGCGCCCTTTGAAGCCGTCTATGGTGCATCGAAAGCGTTTTTACTTTCCTTCTCTGAGGCGCTTCGCAACGAACTCAAAGATTCAGGCATCATCGTAACGGCGCTCATGCCGGGTCCCACGGAAACCAACTTCTTTCACCGCGCCGGCATGGACGACACGAAAGTGGGCCAAAGTAAAAAAGATGATCCGGCTGAAGTTGCTCGCCAAGGCTATGAGGCGCTGATGGCCGGCAAGGATCATGTTGTCGCGGGCTCGATGACGAATTGGCTCCATGCGGCAGCTGCAAAAGTTCTTCCCGAAACGGTTAAAGCAACGGCGCATCGTAGGCTTTCTGAAAAAGCCTCACATTAACTGTATTCGGAAAAGCAGAGACGTTCGTTTCTGCCTCAGCATTCTGGAGTCGCGGGTTGAACTGGAACGACGTCGATCCGCGATTTTTCTAACTGAGTCTTTTTGCCTGTTCAACTGCAATTAATTCGTTTCTGCGCAAAGGTGCCAGGCACCCTCCTTGCTATCTCCATCTTCGTGAGCCCTTGTGGCTAAGCCGAGGAGGTTGCAATGGAAATTCTCGATAGACTTCAGGCAGATCTCGATGCCCTCCGCGAACTCGTCATCGAGCTGAAATTAACGAATGAAAATACCGCCGAGGAGGCGAACGCGTTCACGGCGCTCGTCTCGCTCGTCCAAAAGCAAAGCGACGCTCAAGAGCAGCTCTTTGATTCGCTCTACGGCCGTTCGGCGAAACTCGATGAAGTTTTGGCGATTCACCGCGAACGTGCCTCCGGTGCACGTGAAGTTGAAAAGATGATCGAATGTTGCACGAACAGAGTGACATGGAGAGCGAGCGTGAACGTGTACTGTGAATTACTTGAAATGCAAATCTGGCAGGAAACCCGTGAACTGCTGCCGACAATTTTCGACGAGCTGACAACTAAAGAACGCGTTCGTCTCGGTGAACAGTACGAGCGTGCACGTGGATTCGACATGGAGGCGCATGAACGCCCTCGTCGAATTAACTGGGAAAAACTTTGGAAAGCCGTCATCAATCAGGCTGGCTAAGCACTCTCATTGGACTGCTCGTTGAAATGATCGAAGAGAGTCGGCGCGGAACTCGATGTTCCGCGTTTTTCCTTTCGGGCGCCAAAGCTTGCGCACCGTCGACAAGATCACCAGTTAGAATCGGAACTACTCAAGCGTTAAAGTCTCTACTCCCCTCCTCATTCTCAATACTTACCATCACGCACGTAATTTTTTAGAAAACGGACTTCTTCTTGCACACGTCTGAACGGGCTCAAACCCGGAGGCACGTATGTTGAAGTTCTTGAGTTTAGTCGCAACTCTCTGCTTAACCCTTTCGATCGCGACAAATGCACAAGCGCGAAAGCCTTATCCCGAAGAAGTCGAATCACCCTACGCTGTGAAATACGCGCCCGGCACGATCGTGGTGAGCGCGAGTAAAAAAGAACTGCACCTCATTCTCAGTGGAAATTACGCCCGACGCTACCATGTCGCGGTCCCCAAGACCGGCAAGCAATGGAGCGGTGAGGCTTACGTTGACGGGAAACACGTCAAACCAGCTTGGGCTCCTCCGAAGGAAGTTAAACGCGACAATCCGAATATTCCTGACTACATCCCGGGCGGGGATCCCTCCAATCCGATGGGTGCCGCGGCGTTGACGCTTGATCGCGACGAACTCGCGATTCACGGCACAAACCGTCCTGACTCGATCGGAAAGGCGGCTTCCTACGGCTGCATCCGTATGTACAACGAAGATATCAATGACCTCTTTGGCCGAGTGGATGTCGGCACGCGCGTCGTGATGGTGAAGTGAGTTTGAATCGGATCCCAAGAGTTTTGGCGGCCGTCGTCGGCGACCAAAACTTCGACAGTCCTGAAAAAGACCCAAGCTCGATGCCCCTGAAATCGGAATAAACCACAGCTTGAGATGGCATCGCGCTTGTAATGTTCCACCGACGACAGAACCCCTTTGCCCTGGAGTAGATTGTGAAATTAAAAGCAGTAGCTGCACTATTTATGGTTTTCGGGCTCAGCCTGATCGCTTGCGGAAAAAAAGATGAAGGCGGCGCACCCGCGTGCCCTCCGGCTCACCTCTCGTCACCTGCGTTCGGTACGTGCGTGGCTCAAGGACAATGTCCTCAAGGTCTCGTGCAAAACCCGCAACAGCCGAGCATGTGCGCGGATCCACTGACGGGTCAATCCGTAATGGAACAGCGCTGTGGATCTGGCTTCTTCTTAACGGCGCATGGTTGTTACCAACAAGGTCCGTGTAATCCCGGACAAGCCCTTCGCGGAGACGTTTGCGTAAACGTCGTCAGCACCGGTAGCTACGGCGGGTACGGCAACGGATACAACACGGGTTACGGAAACGGGTACAACACTTATCCCCAACTCCAAACGAACCCCTACGGATACCAGAATCAGTTCGGCTACGGTACGTACGCAAATCCCTACTACGGCTACCGCGGTTATTGATCCTACGCTGATTCGATCGCTGCAAAGGGTAATCAAGCTCCGTCATCACGGCGGAGCTTGATTGAGTAGCGACGCGTTCCGCACTTGGTCATTTTGTTTCTTCAGCAACTCTTCACCACACCATCTCCACGACTTTCGCGTGGGCACCTTTATGATTTTCTGTTGAACGTTGGCTTCGTCAGAATGCGCCACGTTCCCAACGAAACGAAAGGATGCTCAATTTATGGATAACGATGCGATGAAAGGCCTCAACCAATCGCCGAATGAAACCCCCGAAGCGATTCGCAGCGCAAAGAAAAACACGCACCTTGATGAAAAGCAGAGTTCAAACGTCGATCAGTCTTCTCAGGAACAGGCGTCGCAAAACGATGATCAAAACGTCTCCGCTTCGGCCCACGACTTTAGCGAAAACTCCGCACGACCCTCGAATGCTCCCGGCGAGCGAGATGAAATCGGCGTGCCTCCGGGACGAGAGAACCGAGTCGAAGCCGAGCGTGATTAGCTGATCCGAACGACCGAACAAACGACGTTGGGCGCGTCTGTCAAAAATTCTAACGGGCGCGCTGATCCCAGCGGTGTTTTATAAGAGCTGAGCGCCCTATCGACGTGGCACCAAATGTGAATACTCAGGGCATGCAATCACAAACCAGATAGTTCCGATCTGGTCGATGGAGATTTGACATGTTCTCTCTCACGATGATTCGTACGTTTGCTCTTGGCGTGGCACTAGCTCTCGGATTTGCTGGGCAAACGGTCTTCGCAGGTGGCGCTAGCTGCGTTGATCTTTTGACACGACAGCCTCTCACGCTGGTCACCGAGCCCATCACGAAGATCGGTTCACAGCTGATTATCGAGCTTCGGAATGATCCTTTGGAAGTTTCAAAAACTGAACTGAGGGCTCCGACGTATTCTCTGAAATCGATCCACCACTACCTTTACCGCGGACCAATATCGGTAAAAGCGCGCGAGCCTTTCATTACACGTTACTACATCCCCCGCGCTGATTTACAGCGCGCCATGAAGCCCGGCATGATCTATACGTTCGCCCTCATGCGCGATAGCTTTAGGCTGAGCCCATTTGATGGGACGGCGGTGAGCAACTTTTTATCCAAACACGTTTTGTTGACGTCGCACCAAGACACCGTCTACGCGGCCGAAATCGGAATGGACTCTAAAGGTGAGTTTCACGTTTCGCGGGCTTCGGGAACCTATAAGCCAAGCGCCGATGGCCTTCAGAAGTTTGTCGAAGCGATGCGGATTGAATTTCCAGACTACATCTTCCATGCGCACGATTCTTTCACGCCCATGGATCAAATCCTGATGGAAGTTGAGAAAACACGCGGGAGCCTACAGGTCGAAGCGCAAGCTTCCTGATTCAACGCTCGCGATCTTGCAAGTCGAATCAGCCTCGTTCCGCAACAAAGCGTGCAACGGCTGAGGTGAGTTCCCCCGGATTGACCGGCTTTGGTAAATGGCCCGAACAACCAACATCGGTGCACTTGTCCTTCACGTCGCTCATAGCGTGCGCGGTGAGCGCGATGATGGGCTTTAAAAAGCCCCTCGCGCGGAGATGACCCGTTGCCGTGTACCCATCCATGATCGGCATTTGTAGATCCATCAAAACGATGTCGTGATTACCCGCAAGCGCCTTCGAGACTCCTTCCAGACCATTTTCGGCGATCTCAACTTCAGCGCCCTGCTTCGAAAGATAGCGTCGAATGAGTTGCTGATTATCTGGAGAATCCTCAACGAGAAGCACGCGGATATCTTTTAACTTCGGGACATCCTTTTTCACCTCTCCTTTGGCGAAGACGTTCGGCGGACCACTTTCAAGAGGGTCGCCTTCTGACTTGGAAAGTAATTGAACATGATTTAATTCGCTCTCCGCGCGACTTTCGATCACAACGCGGAAAGTAGAGCCTTCATTTTTCTTCGAGCGCACTAATTTCACGTCGCCCCCCAGGGCGCGCGCTAGCGATCGAGAAAGTGCTAGGCCCAAGCCCGTGCCGCCAAACTTTCTCGTCATTGAACTATCGGCTTGCGTGAACATCTTAAATAAGCGGTCAACGCTTTCTTCAGGAATTCCGATGCCCGTATCCGTTACGTCAAAAGCGACACAACGTACGCCCGTTTCGCTTTCGTGCCCGGAGAGTTTTATGTGAATTAACCCTTGCCTTGTAAACTTCAAGGCATTGCTGACAAGATTCGTGAGGATCTGGCGCAAGCGCGTCGGGTCCGTGATGATTTCATCCGGAGCCTCGGGACCCGCCTCGAACTCAAGTCGCAGGCCTTTTTCTTTCGCAAGCACATCGAGGAGCGATACGACTTCGCGTGCGATTTCCTTCGGCTTCACGCGGAGCAATTCAAAGTGCAAATGGCCGGTCTCAACTTTTGAAAGATCTAGAATATCGTTGATAATGTGCCCGAGCTGCTCGCCGTTTCGATGAAGGATGTCGATGTAACTGACTTTTTCGCTCTCGCTCAACGATGGGTCGCGCAGCAAATCAGCAAAGCCGATCATTGCGCCGAGAGGCGTACGGATTTCGTGGCTCATGTTTGCTAAGAACGCCGTCTTCAGTTCGTTTGCTTTCTCCGCTTGTTCTTTAGCATCGCGAAGCTCTTTTTCGGCTCGCTTGCGCTCGGTGATATCGGTCCACGTGCCGTAATATTTCGTAAGTTCTCCCCGCTCATCAAAGAACGGAGCACCTAACGAGAGAAACCAACGGTGTGATCCGTTTTTGGCTACGATACGGAAATCAACCGACACCGATTGCTTCTGGGAGCGAGACTTCTCCCATTCCGTGACCACGCGCGCGCGGTCTTCGGGGTGGATGAATTGCGTCCATCCCCAACCGAGGAATTCTTCAGCCGTGTAACCAACAAGTTCATAGAAACGTTCCGTGCAGTAATCGGCCGAACCATCAGGGTTCGTGCGCCAAATGCCCTGCGGGATCGTTTCGACAATCAACCTGGCGCGTTCTCCCTCGAGTTTTCGATCGTGAATGTCGATCGCGACACCGACCCATTTTACGATCGCGCCTTCATCGTTTTTGAGAGGAATCGCGCGCACTAAATGCCATCGCCACGATTGGTCCGAGGCCCGGAGGAAGCGGTGTTCGTTTTCGAAAGGTCGACCTGCTTGAACGGCCTCGACAAATTTTTCCACCGAAGACTCTCGATCGTCCGGGTGGATCAGTGGCTTCCAACTCCAACCAATGGACTGCTCGTAATTCCAGCCCGTGAATTGATACCACCACTCATTGAAGTACTCGGCTGATCCGTCAGGCTGTGCCGTCCAAACAATCTGCGGAATGCTATTCATCAGCACGCGAAAGCGGTCTTCGCTCTCGCGCAGAGCGAGCTCTGTTTTCTTCCGACCTGTCGTTTCTACGCACGTGCAGAGAAGACCGCGGATCTGATCCGATTCATCGAGAATTGGACTGTAAGAGAACGTAAAGTAAGTCTGCTCAAAGTAACCGGAGCGGTTCATGTAAAGCGGACGGTCTTCGAAGTAGCTCGCTTTGCCGCGATCCACTTCATCCGCAACGGGTCCAAGATCGTTCCAGATCTCATGCCAGACTTGTTGGAAATGACTTCCAAGGGCGCGTGGATGTTTTTCGGATCCCAGGATTGGTCGGTAAGCGTCGTTGTAGAGAAAGACCCGGTGTTCACCCCAAGAAATAAATGTCGGAAACGTCGAACGCAACATGGAGCCGACTAAGGTGCGCAAGCTCTGCGGCCAAAGTTCGACCGCACCCAGCGGTGTCTTTGACCAATCCTTCTCGCGAAAAAGCCGCGACATTTCGCCATCCGTTTCAAGAAACGATCGGTTCGATGTGAGTGCACGCTTTTCCTCACGGGAGGAAAACAACTCAAGAAAGTAGCGAACCTTCGAGAGGAGAACCGTCGGCGGGACCGGTTTCGTTAAAAAATCTGCCGCGCCAAATGAGTAAGCTTTCTCGATAATGTCCAAAGAAGGATCACTAGCCGTCAGGAAGAAAAATGGCGTACCTGCCGCAAGCGGGATTTCTTTGAGTCGTTCTGCAAACGCAAACCCATCAACGACCGGCATCCGCAGGTCGATCAACAGAAGCGCAACCCTTTCGTCACGGAGGTATCTAAGAGCCTCTTCACCCGAAGGCATGCCAATATATTCGCAATCGACTTCGCGAAGAATGGCTTTGAATGCGAGCAAATTCTCCTCGCGGTCATCGATCGCAAGAACACGCGGCTTAGCTGCCAAGCGACAATCGGTCAGCAAAAATAGGCTCCTGATTTATAAGGAGATTAAGAGTCTCAGAGAGCGAAAACTTACCGCAACCTCACTACAGATAAAAGGATTCTCTCCTCAGTTCGTGAGTTTCCCTTTTGTAGCAAGGCTGCATGCCCAAGCAAAAAAACACTGCAGAAACGTGACTTTCATCGAACGTCGGTTTGCGTTCGCGTTCCGCCCCTCGATTTTAACGGATCGGCTTCGGAGCCGCTTCCCATCACTGAACGATCATCTAACGGAGTATTCAGGAGTTTTTCAATTTCAGGCGACTCAGGAGTTCGTCCGTCGTGCGAAGGCTCAGCTTCGTCGCCCCATCTAGGCTGAACTTCCAAATCATCGATCGCGCCACTCTGGGATGCTCCTTTTGCCCTCGTTTCAACATCTTCAACGAGTGGAGAGACGCTTTTTGCGTCATCAAGGATCTCGCCGCCATCAGGGAGGCCATCACTTGACGTCGTGTCTGTAGTATTCTCTGTAGCATTCTCTCTTCCATTTTCTGTCATTCATGCTCCTAGGCGGAAAGGTTAGAAGGTAATCCTCTCAGCGACGGCCATTTCGAGCTTGAAGACGAGTTCGTAGGAACGTTACTTTTTGCTCACGTACTGAGAAGGTAGGTTCGTGAATAAGATCCGCAGCTCGAAAAGATCAAACCAATCCAGCATCGCGCTAGGCCTAATCGAGCGCGCTGTTCTGCAGGGCCTCATGCGGCTTCCTGCAAAGGTCCTTCTTCGTACCCTTCGTCAGAATCCGATTGTCATTGACGGTCGCAACTTGAATGCCGAGATGCAGGTCATTCTTCATCTTCAGAACCTGACTCAAGCTCCGGGCCTAAGCGGTTTACCGCCTGTTGAATCGCGAGCCAACATTGTCCGCACGGCAAAGATTCACGGACTGCGCATTCCTGAAGTCAGCGTCATCGACCTGAAAATTCCCAGTCGAGTCGACCATGAGATTCCGGCTCGTCTTTACCGACTGAAGACCAACGACAATGCGCCGCTCGTGATCTTCTACCACGGTGGCGGCTTTGTCTTAGGCGGCGTTGAAGCCTACGATGATGTTTGCCGATTTATCTGCCGTGAACTCGACTGCCCCGTTCTCTCGATCGAGTATCGATTAGCGCCTGAACATCCTTACCCGGCGGGTCTTGAAGATGCGGTGGATTCGTTTCGTTGGGCGCAGGCCAATGCTCAAGTGCTGAAGGTGAATCCCAATCGACTGGTCGTAGCGGGAGATAGTGCTGGCGGCAACTTCGCAACGGTTCTTTGCCAACTTGCGGTCGAAGAAAAAAGAGCAGGGCCGTTTGTTCAGCTGCTGATCTATCCCACCGCGGACCGGTCGAAAACTTATCCGTCCGAAAAGCTCTTTGGAAAAGGCTTCTTCCTAACGGACCGCGATCTCGCTTACTTCCAAGAGCATTACTCGACGGGAAAAAGTCTACGCTCCGAAGATCTCTCGCGCGAGCTTCTGAATCCTCGCATTTCTCCGATCCACGGAACACTCACGGGCCTAGCACCGGCAATCATCGTGACGGCAGGCTTTGATCCCCTGAGAGATGAAGGCGCAGCCTACGCAAAAGCCCTACAGGCTGCGGGAACGAAAACTGAACTGATCGAGTGTTCCGACATGATCCACGGCTTTATCAACATGATTGGATTCAGTCGGGCCGCGCGACGAGAGTTTGCGAAAATACTTTCGGTCGTGCGGGCTCAACTTCAGTAAGGACACCGGGTTAGGGAAGCGCTTTTCCAACTCGATCGCCGATGAACTTCCACGAGTACAAAACACGCTCGGCACGGCCGATCAGGTGATTTCTCGGAACGAAGCCAAAGAAGCGGCCGTCGCGGCTGTTATCACGATTGTCGCCCATCATGAGGAACTGACCTTCCGGAACTTTGAAGACTCTCTCCTCCGGACGAAAGTATTCAGGAATTCGCTGAACGAAGTAGCGGTGTTCACCTAGCCGTTCCTCATATTGCACGAGCTCATCTTGATCGCGCTTCACTGTTCCGACCTGCGCGATCGACTCTCCATTAACTTTAACGTTCCCGTTGATCACTTCGATTTCGTCGCCAGGAACTCCGATGAGGCGCTTCACCATGACGGTCCCTTGGTCTTCAACTGAATCGAACACGACAACATCGCCGCGTTGAGGATCAGAAAGTTTTACGAGCGAAATTTGCGTCAGCGGAATTTTGAGATCGTAGGCTGTTCGATCCACGAGGATCATATCGCCGACTTGCAAAGAAGGAATCATCGAGCCCGAGGGCACGAGATATTGGTTCGCCAACGTGGCCCGAACGAAGAGCATCACCAGAAGAAAAGCTAGAAAGCCTCTATTTCTGCGCAAGTACCTTTTGGCTAACTCCATCGTCTCCTCCTCTACGCTAACCATACGAAACTCTTATGTTTCGCAACTATAGAAGACTAAATGTACGCTAAGCTTTACATTTTGGCAAGTAAGATGTACTTTTGAGCCATGAGCTGCACGAACAAACTGAAGTTAGCGCGAGTCGCGGCCGGTGACCTGACCCAACAGGAATTAGCCGAGAAAGTTGGTTGTTCCCGCCAAACTATTCACTCGATCGAGAGTGGAAAGTTTCTTCCGTCAGTCGAGCTAGCTTTAAAACTCGCGCGAGTTTTAAACGTGCGAGTTGAAGATCTTTTTAAACTTGAGGAGACGATCTCATGATGCTCGAAGAACCGTGGCTGTTGGTCTTCCGCATTTTGGTGTTCTCTAGCCTGATTGTTTATTTCGGCTTTGACGCTTTTGAACGCCGTCGCATCAAAGACGAGCGCGAAGAATTCATTCGACTCAAAAGTTTAGAGCTCGTCCACAAAACCACGACGGTGGCACTCTCAGCCATGGTCGTCTTCATTGCGTTATGGCCCCACACACCTGCCCTCGTCCCGATCGTTTGTCTGATTCTCGCTACGATGTACGTTGAAATCGCGGGCAAGCTTTACTTTCGGAAAAAATACTAAAAGTAAGCCGCCATTGGCGGCTTACTCAAATCGCCTTGGTCAGTGCTCCATTGCTCGCACCAACCAACGCTTGAAAATATCGGCCTCTCGCGTTTTGCCTGACCAACGTGCGCGGTTGAACATGACCATGGCCATCATCAGCGCATGGTGTTGCCCGGCTCGATCTTTTTCGCGCTCAAAACCCAAGTAAGCTTCATGCAAGAGTCGAACACTATTGAGCGCCGTTGCTTCATCCTTAAAGCCCAATCGGCGCCGAAAAAGCCCGGCGTAAGCATTCATGGGGTCCTTCGAATCGTTGTAGAGATCATAATAGCCTTCGATCAGCCCAGCACTTTGCAGGACCGACGCCACGTAACTCAAGGCTGAGTCCGTAGCCTTTGCGATCTCGTGGAGATCGTGCTCGCCTCCGACGAAGCGATGGACGATTTGATCTTTTTTGGTACGCGTCTCAACAGACGCGGAATGAATTTCCGTAGTAATCGCCAATTCTTTGCTCCTTGTAAGTATTGAAATTTGAGGTCGCAAAGTGGCCTGTAAAGGCTGCGGTGCCTGATTTTCGTTCAGCGTTAAGTGCAGCCGAAGTGATTTCTACGAAGGCAACCGAGACCAAATGAGTCAAATCTTCCGCACGAAAAGGTGCCTTTGAGGAAAGATCCTGCTAACCTCCTCGCACCTAAGGACTGACACGCCACCCGATTTTTAGGAGCATGAGAAAATGAAATTCAAACCCGGTTTGGTTTTCGGTACGGCCCTTCAAGACCTCTATCAGCACGCTAAGGAAAATAAATTCGCGCTTCCTGCCGTGAACGTCATCGGCACCGATTCACTCAACGGCGTTCTCGAAGCGGCTAAGCAAGTGAACTCACCGGTCATCATCCAGTTTTCAAACGGTGGCGCCCAGTTCTACGCAGGCAAAGGTCTCAAACTCGAAAATGAAAAAGCGGCCGCTTTAGGCGCAATTTCCGGCGCTCGCCACATCCAACTCCTCGCTGAACATTACGGCGTCCCCGTCGTAGTCCATACCGATCACGCAGCGAAGAAGCTTCTCCCGTGGATCGACCACATGGTTGAAGCTGGCGCCGCCTATTACAAAGACCATAAAAAACCTCTCTTCTCATCGCACATGCTCGACCTCTCCGAAGAGCCTTTAGAAGAGAACGTTGAGATTTCCGCGAAGTATTTCAAAAAGATGAACGCGTTCGAAACAGGAATCGAAATCGAGCTCGGCGTTACGGGCGGCGAAGAAGACGGCGTCGATAACAGCGATATCGACAATTCAAAACTTTACACCCAACCAGAAGACGTCGCGCACGCTTATTCTCACCTGCGTGAGATCGGAACGAACTTTACGATTGCGGCATCGTTCGGAAACGTGCATGGCGTTTACAAACCAGGAAACGTGAAGCTATCGCCGATCATCCTGAAAAACTCGCAAGAGTACGTGCAAAAGAAGTTCAATACGGGAACTAAACCGGTTTCGTTTGTCTTCCACGGTGGGTCGGGATCAGCGCAGAGCGAAATCCGCGAAGCGATCGATTACGGTGTGATCAAAATGAATATCGATACCGATCTGCAGTGGGCTTTCTGGGAAGGTGTTCGCAACTTCTATGAAGATAAAAAAGCTTATCTTCAAGGTCAGCTCGGCAATCCGGAAGGCGCCGATGCCCCGAACAAGAAATATTACGATCCACGCAATTGGCTCCG
>SYLX01000175.1 GCA_005808505.1 Bdellovibrionales bacterium
CCAACCCCAACCCCAACCCCCCAAACTCCATCCAAACTGTCCAGCGCCCTAACACCTGTCAGTTTCCCTCAACTCTGACCACACTCTACACAAGCCATTTCAAGAACTTAGCCCCTACCCGCCTGGCCCCGAGTTTGCTCCTTATATCCCTAGCGATCTCACGACAAGACTCCGCAAGGATGCGGGGCCCTGTCCCCTAACGGGCCACAAGCCCTTCAAGGAAAAATGAAAGCGTTAGCCAGGATCTCAAAAATCAGCATCTGCCTCGGAGTCCAATTGATGGCTTCAGTAGGGCTTTGCGCGATCCCGGGCTACTACCGCAATCTGCCGAAAGTTTGGAACCTCGGTTGTGTGCGCGACTTCTCTAAAGGATTCAACATCACGGCGATTGAGCCGATCTCGGCGATGACGTCCGTGACGTCCGACGACATCTCGAAGATCATTCCCGCTCACGCGCTCGTCGCGAATGCGCAAGGCGATGTGGCCGGACAAATCATCGATCATTCGGTGAGCAATTTCTTTAATTCGGATCGTGTTCGCAACAGTCCCGTCGGAAGAACCGCGCACCAAATCGAGAAGTCGATGGAAGGCGATCTTTCCTTCGGCGGAAGCCAACCCGCTTCCGTGAAACATTCATTGAAGTTTGCGATGCGCGCGACGCAGACGCGTGCGCAAGTAGAGTATTCCGGTTACACGACGGCGCAAGTCACTTACTCGATCGTGCACGAAGAAATGAACGTCGAAGTGCGCGAGCCCGTGAAAGCTCTCAACACGCAACTCGTCTTTAACCACATTGCCTCGAAGACGGATCGAACTCAGATCATGAGTTTCCGTTGGGCGTGGTAAACTAAAGAACCTTAGCGCCGATATCTGATCGCAACTGAATTCCATCCCAACAAACCGAGCGAGCCTGCTCGTAAGCGCGGTCCACCGCTTCGCGAAGATCAGAGCCAAGGCCCATCGCACTCAGCACACGCCCACCCGACGTTTGCCATTTGCCCTCGTTAAAACGAGTACCCGCGTGGAGGAAGTACCGCTCGCCTCCAACCGCAACCGAGCCCGCGCCCGCACCCAAGCCCGACCCAGCGCCCGCACCCGACCCAGCGCCCGCACCCAAGCCCGACCCAGCCCCAGCCGCACCTGCAGCCCGCCCCGCACCCGAATCCAAACCCGAAATCACCGCGCCCTTTACTGGGGCATCGGGATAACCCTCCGCTGCTAAGACAACGCAGCAACTCGCCATCTTCTTCCACGTCAAAGGACGAAGCTCACCGTGTGCGAGATCGCGAAGCACGAGACCCCAATCCCGATCGCCACGCTCTTCGAGCAGCGGCAAGATCGCCTGAGTTTCCGGATCGCCAAAGCGTGTATTGAACTCAAGCACGCTCGGTCCCTGCTCCGTCATCATGATGCCGACAAATAAAACGCCGCGATAAACAAAACCGCGCTTCTTAAATTCCGCCATCGTCCGCTGCAAGACTTCGCGATCGATTCGCTCACGAAGCGAAGCTTCCATCGCGACAGGTGCCACAACACCCATGCCGCCCGTGTTCGGTCCTTCATCGCCGTCCAACAAACGTTTGTGATCTTGCGCTAAAGGAAGCGGCTCAAAAGTTTCACCGTTGGTGAGAACAAGGTAACTGATTTCGTAACCGGGGCTAAACTCTTCAAGCAAAGCGCGCGAGCCCGCCACCCCCAAAGACTTCTCAACAAAAATAGAATGAGCGGCTCCGCGAAGATCTTCGAGAGTCTTGCAGATGAAAACACCCTTGCCGGCAGCAAGGCCATCGGCTTTCAGCACATAAGGAGGCGCATACGCTCTGGCCGCTTGCAATGCTTGATCAACCGTCGAGACAACCTGCGAGCGCGCGGTGGGAACTCCGGCCGCAACGAGGAAGTCTTTGCAAAAGATTTTGCTTCCCTCAAGAAGAGCAGCTTCACGCGAAGGTCCAACGACCGCGATGCCAACTTCTCGCAATGCGTTCGAGAGTCCATCGACCAGCGGGTTCTCGGGACCGATCATGACGAAGTCGATCGCAAGCTCGCGAGCCAAAGTCGCGACGGCACCAAAGTTCTTCCAATCAATTGCATGGCAGCGGGCATCCTGTGCGATTCCGTCGCTCCCGGGAAGCGCGTGAACCTCCGCCACCGATTTGGAAAGTTTCAACGCACGAACGAGTGCGTGCTCGCGACCACCTTGACCAATGACTAGTGCCTTCAGACCGCTTGTTTTCATCATGTGAGTTTGAATAGAGGCTCGCCCAGAAGGTGTCAATTGACCGTACGGCGCGGCTTCCCTTACGCTCGATAGACGCCCTTCATTTTCAGGGTCCTCACCAGGACAAATCGGAGCTTCCATGAAAAGACCCGCTTATTTGAATTCGTCTCCTGAAACCACGATCGTCGCTGTCGCCGGAAAGAGAACACCATTTGGTGCTTTCGGCGGTGGTTTGAAAGATATCGGCGCAACTCAGCTTGCTGTTGCAGCTGGTCGCGCGGCCCTCGAGCAATGCGGAGTAAAAGCATCAGATGTCGATCACGTCGTTCTCGGAAATGTCGTGCAGAGCGGCTCGGATGCGGCTTACGTTCCGCGCCACGTCGGTCTTCATCTCGGAGTTCCGGTTTCCGTTGGAGCCCTCGGCTTGAACCGTCTTTGCGGAAGCGGATTCCAATCGTGGGTAACGGCTGCGCAAATGATTCTCACCGGCGAAGCTAGCGTTGCTCTCGCGGGTGGCGTTGAGCAGATGTCACAAATTCCGTACGTCATGCGCGGTATTCGCTTTGAAGGCTACCGTATGGGGAACGCACCAATCGAAGACTACATGACTAGCGCGCTCACCGATGCGTATGCCGGAACACCGATGGCGATCACGGCCGAGAACCTCGCCGAGAAATACTCGATCTCGCGCCAGGCTTGCGATGACTACTCGATGCTCACGCAAAAGCGTTATGCGGAAGCCGCCGCAAAGAATCACTTCGATGTGGAAATGACTTCGGTCACGGTGCCTTCGAAAAAAGGCGATGTAGTCGTCTCCAAGGATGAACATCCGAAACCGGGCGTTTCGGCTGACAAAATCCAAGCGTTGAAGCCCCTCTTCAAAAAAGACGGTACGGTTACCGCAGCAACAGCTTCCGGGATCGTCGATGGTGCCGCGATGTCGGTTCTCATGACCGAAGCTGAAGCAAAACGCCGTGGTCTGAAGCCGCTCGCGCGTTTGATTTCGTGGGCGTCGGTTGGTTGCGATCCGAAGATCATGGGAATCGGCCCGGCAGGCGCGATTCGCGCAGCACTTGATCTTGCCGGAATGAAGCTCGATCAAATGGACCTCGTGGAAGTCAACGAAGCCTTCGCGGCTCAATACCTCGCCGTCGAAAAAGAACTCGGCCTCAACCGCGAAAAGACGAACGTGAACGGAGGCGCGATCGCCGTCGGTCACCCGCTCGGAGCTTCCGGCACCCGCATCATGAACCACCTCATGTACGAACTCGGCCGCCGCGCACAAGCGAAGTACGGCGTCGGTTCCGCGTGCATCGGTGGCGGACAAGGCATCGCGATCATCATAGAGAAAGTATAAGGAAACAGAAAACGATATGCCGATCGAAAATACCGAGATTACTTTTAAGCTCCAAGACCGTACTGCGATTCTCACTGGTCCTTGCAACAGCGTGAACCAGTCGATCGCAATGAAGCTCACGCAGATGGGTGTGAACATCGCGCTCATTGATCGCAACATCGAAAAGACAAAGCGTTTTGCTGACCAGTTGATGGACGCACGCGAAGTGCAAGAACGTTACGGCCGCGCCGTTGCAGTTCAAGCGGATCTATCGAAACTCCACCACGTCCAAGACGCAATCACACGGGCAACCGAAAGCTTCGGTGGCATCGACATCTACATTGATGGCTTGATGACGACGGAAGTGAAGAAGTTCAAAGATCCCGCTGTCCTCGATGACGTCGAACGCGTCATCGACGTGAACTTGCGCTCGCCGTTGATGATGACTCAAGCGGTTTTGCGATTCCTCGAAGGTCGCAAACGCGGTCGGATCATTTACCTCATGCACGACCTTGGCCGCATGGGACTCGCGAACAACAGCTTGCTCGCGATCTCACGCTCAGGTCTTTCAAGCTTCGCGCGGACTCTCTCGCGTGAGCTTGCTGAGAACAACATCACGGTGAATTGTATCGCGACGGGTGTGACGGAAGAACTTCTCCTCGCGCAACATCCCGGTGAGACAGTCACGGTTCAGGAAGCTTTCTCGCGGATGCAGAAGACTTTCCCACAAGCGACGATGACGGAGCCCGAGAAGATCGCGAATATGGTCGCCTTCCTCGCGAGCCCGCTCGGAGCTGGCGTCACCGGCCAGACGATCGCGGTGAGCCAGGGTTTGAGTTTCAACTAAGAATTTGGGGCCAGGCGACTGGCCTTTTTTTTGACCGTGCGAGAGCTAGAACAGATCTATGCCGGCATTAGCGAAGAAGAAAATAATCAAGTGATAGACAAACGCCCGTAATGGTCTTTCCCGATCGTAGCTTAGGAAAACTAGGCGACTCACAAGATAAATTAAATACCAACAAAGTATCAGCATAACGCCAGTCGGCGCGATAAAGAGCCCGTTCCTACCGTGGTCGTAATAGCTTAAGCAAATTCCGTAAAGACAAAACGCCGGAATCAAAATTCCGATCGCGAGCGCCCACACGTTAGCAACGAACGACCATGACTTCTTCGATGCCCACTTAGAGACCACCAGAAAAGATCCGTACCGAAGCGTGATGAGAGGCCACTTCTCAGCGAAGGTTTTCGGAGGCGAATCAGACTGAGTTGTCACTTCTCCGTAAACCTGATGCAGCCATAACGCCAAGCCGATGAGTAAAACAGCCGAAATCAGCGACAGCCAATTCCAACGTTCAAGATTAAACACCTCGTTGAACGGCTTTCGTAAGATAAAAATCTCTCTCAACTTTTGTTTGATCATCATTCCAATTGTTAAAACTCTCGACTGATGTGTCTAGCCCAATCACTCGCAAGTAAAGTCCCGCGTCCACGAAGTCCCTTCTCCGCGACATGCCGATGCTTCTCTGTACCGAAAGAAATAACGACGCTCGCATTCAGGTTGAGCTTTGCTCGTTACATCCGCGCACGAAGTTCCCCACAAAGTGAAAACCTCATTCTTGCGGAGCTTGCAGATGAGTTGGCGATGTCCTACGCCAGAAAAATAAAACTCGTAGCCATCCATGAGTTGGAGGGTATCCCATTCCAAACCGCTGCCTGGGCGCGCCGAACAGCTACTAGACTCTCCGGGTTGAGCCGGGGTGCAGTAGCTATGCGTTGAGTAAACACCGCTTCCGGCGAAGCGATACACGTTTACGCTTCGTGGAAAGTCGCTGCATCCATCGGTGGGACGAACGATGAAACCTCGACTCGTCTGATCGTAGCGCATCGTGATGAGGCACGGATCGTACTCGCTTCCGCAAACGAAAACCTTTTCTTCCGCAAAACGATTTTCAATCGTCAGTAATCGGCTCGAGATGTCGTAACTGTTTTTTTCTAAACCCATCAAACCAAGCAGCTCGTGAAAGAGCAGCGCCAAACGTCGATCGTGATCGGTCCAAGTCTCCCAGCGAGCCGCGTTGATTTCGATGAGGTCGACGCCGTTGTTGATGGCGTCAGTTTCAACTCCGTTCGCGAAAGTTCGATCGCGCACGATGATCCGCGTTCTTCGCACGACCTCACGGAGCTTTTCGATATTCACTTCAGGAAAGAGCTGCGGAAGTTTCGCGACTCGTCCAACAACTTCACTCGCCATCGAGGCCGCTTGCTGAGCTACGCGGTCTCCGCCGTTGGGACCTTCATCGCCTTTGCCTCCGGCATCCGTGCAGGCGGTGAGCCCGAGGGCCGCCGCGAGAATTAAACACTTCCAATGCATCTTACTTCCTCCGTGTCACGGGCGTCATTTGCACCGTCAGGTTGTAAACTTCGGTTGATTGACTGGGCTCCTCAAAAAGTTCGCTCATGCGTAAGCGGAACTTCCGTATTTCTTCTTTTACTTCTTTCATCCGCTCCGGCGAGACGGCGAAAGTGACGGAGCTGATGTCGCGCGTTTCGACCGGATCGTTTTCCATCGAATGGACGGCTTTCGCCAGCAGCTCACGGTGGAACGCGCGTGTCACGCTCGTCGAGACCGCGTTGTTGAGACGAATTCCACCGTTGTTTTTTCGGCGCCACGTGGAGCCCGTTTTCTCCATGAGGCCAACGGCTTTGAGCGCCTCGAGACTCGCGCGAACTTCGTGAATCGTCACGCCCAATCGCCGCGCCATCCAACGCGGGTCCGATGAAAAATCTTTTGTTTTTGTGAGGGAAAGCAGAGCATACGCGAGCCAACTC
>SYLX01000176.1 GCA_005808505.1 Bdellovibrionales bacterium
AAACCTTCGAGCGAGTCGATCGTTGTTGGCGCGAAAGTCCGACCGAGCCCTCCCAATGAGAATCGCCGTTTTGCTATTGATTGCGACCTTGCAAAGTCTTGGATCAGCTCACGCGCAGGAGCTCGATCGAGAAGGTGAAGTTCGCATGAACTTCGAACGCCCAAGCGCCTCTTGGCTAGCTCCTAGTGTCGCGCTCACTCGCTCGAAATACGAATTTCAGGGCATGAGCAACACAGGCGAAGGCTTGGAGTTTGCCTTAAAATTTGCGCCGACTTCGAATGCAGCACGAACCTTTTTCGTCAGCTTCGATTTGCGACAACGCTTAGAACGGATCGATGAGAGAGGAAGCGGCTTACTTCAAATTGACGTGGCTCAAACAAGAGTTGGAATCGAGCTTCAATACCGTCCGATGTGGAACTACTCGCCTGGCTTCGGAGCTTCTTGGTATTTCGGTGATGTCGTCGATGCTCGTTACCTTGGCGCAAGCTTCAATGGTACGTCGTATCAGCTCACCGTCTCGCTGAAGCCTGGTAACGTGCGGTACTTTCTTGGATTCAACAAAGGGTCCTACCGCGAAGGTGGGGGTTTCTTCCGACAAGGACGCAGCGAAGAAGCGAGATCCTTAGAGCATCTCGCAGCCAATCTCGGTGCCGAGTGGAGTTTCGATGTCGAAACTCCGAGCTGGCTTAAGATTAACGGCACCGCAAATAGCGGTTTTTAACGAGCTGTCCAGCCACCATCAACGGTGAATGACGACCCTGTGATCGCATCGGCGTTCGGCGAACAAAGGAACTGAACCATCGCACCAATTTGTTCGGTCTCGATGAATTGCTTTTTCGGTTGCGCCGCGAGAATGACCTCACGGATCACGCGTTCCCGAGGTAGCTTATGGGCCTCCGCCTGTTGCTCAATTTGATTTTCAACAAGCGGCGTTCTCACGTAACCCGGACAGATCGCGTTACAAGTGATCGCCGTATCGGCAAGCTCAAGCGCCACGGACTTCGTTAAACCCAACACACCGTGTTTAGCCGCAACGTAAGCCGATTTAAAAGGCGACGCGACCAAACCATGGACCGAGGCGATGTTCAAGATTCGGCCCCAACCCCGCTCTTTCATATGGGGGACGACCGCTTTGATCGCATGAAAGTTTGAGCTCAAGTTGATAGCGAGGATCGCATTCCACTTTTCTTCCGGAAACTCTTCTACGGTAGAGACGTGTTGAATACCTGCATTGTTCACCAAAATATCAAGGGAACCGTGATCCCGGATCGAAGTCGAGATCATCTCTCGGATGTCGCTGGGTTTGCTCATATCAGCCGGAGAATAGGTCACCTTGACGCCGTACTCAGCGCTAAGGATGCGGCGAAGCTCTTCGATTTCTTCTGCCTTTCCAAAACCGTTCAAGGTGAGGTTGACGCCCTCTTTAGCCAGAACCCGTGCGATCCCGAGGCCAATTCCGCTTGTCGAGCCCGTTACGAGGGCGTTCTTCCCACGAAGGATTTGCGGCGTCTCAACGGTCTGCGTAGGCATAAAAGGCTCCTTTGTGCTGGTCGATGGCTCATGGACTATGGCCGTCGATGTTTAGCTCTTGCGCTGAGGCTTGTCCATAGAGCAAAACTGTTCCTCCCCTAAGGAGATCCGTTCGTGCTCGTTCACAAGTGCGCTTTCGAAATTCCAGAGCTTTTACTCGAGTGCGGACGCCGTTTAAAAAACGTACGAGTCGGTTACGAAACTTACGGTGAGCTGAACGAAGCTCGCGACAACGCGATCCTCATTTGCCACTACTTTACTGGCTCCTCACACGCGGCTGGACGCTATAAGGAATCCGATCCTGAGCCTGGCTACTGGGAGTCTCTCATTGGGCCCGGAAAAGCCATCGATACCGATCGCTTCTTCGTGTTGAGCGTCGATTCACTTTGTAATCTCAATTCTAAACATCCGCAGGTGATCACCACGGGCCCGCGTTCGATTGATCCCTCCACCGGAAGACCCTACGGCGCAAGCTTTCCCGTGGTGACGATCGGAGATTTTGTCGAAGTGCAGATGCGTCTTTGTTCTTCACTTGGACTTCCTCAACTCTACGCAGTTGCGGGTCCATCGATGGGCGCGCTGCAAGCTTTAGAATGGACGGCGCGCTACCCAGAGTTTGTGGGACGCGCGATCTGTGCGATTTCGGCGGGTTTGAAGCTAGAACCATACCTCATTGCTCAGTTGAATACTTGGTGCGCGCCGATCCGCCTGGATCCAAATTTCAAAAACGGCAACTACGCCGACGACGAAGAGCCCCGTGAAGGGCTTGCGCAAGCTTTGAAGCTCGTGACCTTGGATGCTCTTCATCCGACAGGAATTCGAAGGCTCTTTGCCAGGCGTTGGGCGGACCGCGAAAAAAATCCGCTCCAAGCGCTCGATCATTTCTACTCCGTTGAAAATGCGCTCGAGCAAACAGCCACCGACCGCGCGAAGTTTGCGGATGCGAATTCATTTCTCCGCATAGCTCGAGCCGTCCAACTTTTTTCGATCGAAGAACGTAAGGAACGTTTGCGCGCACGCTACCTCTTTCTTCCCGCAAGCTCCGACATCTTGATGTTCCCCTCTTACTCCGAAAACGCGGTCGCTGACCTCCGCAAGCTCGGACTCGAGGTTGAAAGCTTCACGATCGAAGGCGATGGTGGTCACCTAGACGGCTTAAACGCTATTGGGCAAGCGGCCGACGTCGTCCGAAAATTCTTGGCCTAAACGCTGCTTCGCGCCTCGACCTAAACTGAAATTAACGTTTCGCAAATGTCAGTCGCGCTATAATGGAGTCGTGGGCCGCAATAAGGCCTGGTCAGGACCTTCCGTGAACGCAACGTCTTCAAAAACTTCCACTCCGTCACCGATCCAACTTACAAGCCGCGCCGAGTTTCTCTTATTGATGATGATGGCGGGCGTTCAATTTACGCACATCATGGACTTCATGATCATGATGCCGCTCGGGCCACAGTTGATGAGACTCTTTGACATCACGCCCAAGCAATTCGGATTTATCGTTTCCAGTTACACGCTCACGGCGGGCGCGACCGGATTCTTTGGAGCTTTCTTCGTCGATCGCTTCGATCGGAAGAAGGCGCTTCTTTTCTCGTACGTTGGCTTTGCTTTAGGTACCTTGGCTTGTGCGCTTGCGCCGACGTTTGAGTTTCTCTTAGCTGCAAGAAGCTTGGCGGGAGCGTTCGGCGGAGTTCTAGGCGCGCTGATTCTCTCGGTCATCGGCGATGCGATTCCGGGTGAACGAAGAGGACGCGCGATGGGCGTTGTCATGGCGTCTTTCTCGGTGGCGAGTATCTTCGGCGTTCCGTTTGGACTTTTCCTCGCAAACCTTAGCTCTTGGCATGCACCCTTTTACTTCGTCGGTGGAGCCGCGGCGGTCAATGCCATCCTCATTTTCTTCTACATGCCACGCATGACCCAGCACATGGAAAACGGTGGTTCTTCGCGCTCACCGGTTGAGCTGATGAAGATCATCGGATCAGACGTCAATCAGCTCAAAGCTCTGCTTTTCACCTTTTTGCTAATGTTCTCGCAGTTCAGCATCGTTCCGTATTTAAGTCCGTACATGGTGAGCAACGTGGGTTTTACTGAAGCTCAACTCCCCTACATTTATTTCTTCGGCGGTGGTTTGACGATCTTCACGTCTCCGCTCGTCGGCAGACTCGCGGATCGTTACGGGAAAGCCCTCATCTTCACGGTTGGATCGTTTTTAGTTCTCATCCCGATGCTCATCATCACGAATTTGAGCGCGACGACACTTCCGATCGCTCTTCTGGTAACAACTGGATTTTTTGTCTTCAGCAACAGTCGCTTTGTTCCTTCAATGGCGATGGTGACTTCCACGGTGCCATCCGAGATTCGCGGTGGATTCATGAGCATCAACTCAAGCGTGCAATCGCTTGCATCGAGTCTTGCGGCCCTTTGCTCCGGCTATATCGTGGGAAAGTCCGTAGAAGGCCAGCTCACAAACTACAACGTCGTTGGCTACATCGCCGTAACGGTCTCGGTGACGGCGGTCTTTATCGGGCGTCGATTGGTCTCGCGAAATTGAACTTCAAAGATTCGCGGTTCTGCGAAAAGAAGGTTTCGGAAGCGCCGTGGTCGTCGCACTTCGAATCGGAAGCAGTCTGCCCGTCGTTCGCATGTAGAAGCGATACTCCGATCCATAGAGCCGGAGCATCCGGTCTTCTTCCCGATCGACTCTGAGTTGATAAAACCAGTACATGGTGAGGAATCCGCTGAGGCCCGCAATCCAATTCTGAGCGAGAGCAAACTGCGCCACGGCCCAGAGAAAAAGAGCGGCGTACATTGGATGTCGAATCCTTTTGTAAACACCACGGCGATGAAAAGGAAACTTATCGAGATCCTCGTGCGATCGCCAGAAGAGCCAAAGCGCGAGGCTAAAAATCGCACACCCTGCCCAAGCTAACTCTGACGAAAATCCAAAACTCCAACGTTTGGGCCAGTCTGTAACGGCCAACAGCGATGGCATCACGAAGAGCCCCAGCGCCGCGCAGCCGATCATCAAATCATCGATTGGACTAGGCTCATCGCCGAGAACCGACGATGAACGGAAGTGCAGCTGACCGATAAGACGAATGAAGAAACCAGATAAAAGAAAAAAGAAAAGACAGGCTTTAGAAAGTTCAGGAGTCATCGCATTCTCCTGTTTGCCAAACGACAAACAATTTCTGGCAACTTCCGGTAACTTTTGGTGGCGGCCAACCCGCTAGCGATCAGGATGACCGGAGTCTCACGCGATCGCAACCGACCGTCCGATTCGTTAGGCCCCGGTTGAAAATGGACGTCGCGTGAACGGAGATGCACCGCAGCCCAAAAAATTTTGTCTTCGTGCTGGCGCGCTAGGGGATAAGCGTTAAGATACCCGGATGTCTCAACCTGATTTTCGCTTCGCCATCGAAACGACCGCGCTCACCCGCGTTTACGAAACTTACCGAAAACCTGAAGGAGTCTGGAACTCTGTCAAAGGTTTCTGGAAGCGTGACTACGAGAACAAAGTTGCGCTTGCGCCTACCGATTTAAAAATCGAAGGAGGTCAGATCATTGGCCTGGTCGGTGCGAATGGCGCAGGAAAAACAACGCTTCTAAAATTACTTTCCGGTCTCATCTATCCTTCTGGCGGCGAAGCCAAGATTCTCGGCTATAACCCTTGGGATCGCGATCCCGAATACCTTCGCCGCATCAGCATTTTGCTCGGTCAAAAGAACCAGCTTTGGTGGGACATCCCGGCAGCCGATAGCTTTGAGCTTCTCGCTCGCATCTACGATCTTGATCCACAAGAAGCTAAGCGCCGGGTCAACGAGCTTGCAGAACTTCTTCAATGCACCGAGCTTCTTCATGTTCAGCTGCGAAGACTCAGCCTTGGCGAGCGCATGAAGATGGAAATCATCGGCAGCCTTTTGCATCGCCCTGCCGTATTGTTTCTCGATGAGCCTACCATCGGGCTCGACATCGTGGCGCAGACGAGCATCCGAGAATTTTTATCTGCTTACGTGGAGCGAGAGCGCCCGACCGTGATTCTCACGAGTCACTACATGGACGATATTTCGCGCCTGGCAGACCGATTGCTTCTCATCAGCAAAGGTTCGATCGTCTATGACGGCACAGTTGAAGACTTCGTTGGCGAGGCTGAGAACGTGCAACGTCTTTCGGTGCGTATCGCGAAACCGCCAGCTGCAGATGTTGAGCTAAGTCCTTCGCTGGTTTTGAAAGCAGGGGCCGAGAGTTTCACGGCTGAAATGCCGTCCAATGAGATCGCGACGACTGTTCAAAAGCTCATGAATATTTCACCTGTTGATCAACTTAAAATCGAAGAGGCGAACTTCGAAGATGTCATTCGGAAATTTTTGGAGAAGGAATCTCGGCTGCGCGCGGCTGGCCGTCCTCTCGCAACTTGAATATCGATTTAACTTCCTGACCGATGCCGTGATCCAACCCACGATCACGGCCGCCATCGAAGTCACACTCTGGAGCGGAATCTTCGCTTCGATGGGCACCACTACGCTTGCGGGTTATTCGAAGGAGTCCTACCTAGCTTACGCGCTTTGGGCGGCCTTCTTTGCGCGGATCTCGGCAAACTGGATGTATGAGTTTCGCATGGTGGACGAAATCGACACCGGCTCCGTCAATAGCGTGCTCGCACGTCCGATCTCATTTTATGAGTATTATCTCTCGCAATTTATGGGCTACAAGCTCCTCACGACGGCCATCTCGATGATCGTGCCACTTGCGATCACGCTTGTGATGACCGGCCCAACAATTCACTCAAGGCTTCCGTTAGCCTTAGCCGTTCAGATTCTTTACTTGGTTTTTGTTTACACCATCAGCTTCACGATCGCATCGTTTGGCTTTTACTTGAATCGGGTTCATTCTTTTACGGTCGCAAAGAACATCGCCCTGTGGATGTTGACCGGTGAGCTGTTCCCACTCGATCTTGTGCCCGAACCTTACCGTACGTGGGTTATCAGTCTTCCGTTTGCGAACGCGGTCTACATTCCAGTTGGATACTTAACAGGTCGCTTCGGAATCGAGATCGTTCTCAATGGTGTGATCTCCATCCTCGTGAGTCTTGCCGTGCTTACGGTCTTCTCGCGCTTTCTCTGGATCAACGGTCGCCGACGCTATAGTGGAACAGGAGCATAACGATGAAATTGTCGCTCTTTTCCAAATACGCCTCGCTGCTTGGCAGTTTCTTTCGCGCCAGTGCGGTTTCGGATCTCGAGTACCGACTCAACATCACGATCAAGATCTTCACGGATATCATTTGGTACGCCGCTCAGCTCGCGGTCTTCGAGGTCCTCTTTCAACACACGCGGTCCATCTCTGGTTGGACACTAGAATCAACGCGCGTGTTCATGGGCGTCCTCTTCGTCGTCGACGGGATTTGGATGATCCTCTTTTCCGAAAACCTGGATCGATTCTCCGACAAAGTGAGAAAAGGAGAGCTTGATCTGCTTCTCGCTAAGCCCGTCAATTCTCAGTTTATGATCAGTTTTCAGAAGATGAATACGGCTTACATCGGAAACGTCATGCTCGCGACGTCTTGGATGATTTGGTCGATCACGCAACTACCGACTCCCATGGAGTGGTGGCGACTTTCAACACTCTTAGTCTTGATTCCCTGCGGGCTCGCCATTTCTTATAGCTGTCGATTTTTCTTTTCGGTGACGGCCTTGATCTTCACGCGAGCGGAGAACATCAACTACGTCTGGTATCAGCTTTACCGCCTCGGGACGCGACCTGATTCGATCTATCCGGCATGGCTCAGATACGCGATCCTCACGATCGTGCCCGTTGCTTTCCTCGCGAGCGTCCCCTCCAGGATGATCGTCGACACACCAGATCTCGTCTTGTTCTTCGGCGCGATCGCGGTGGCCGTTATCTTTGTTTATCTTTCAACTCGCTATTGGAGTTTAGCGCTGCGGAAGTATTCTTCCGCGAGCAGCTGAGATTTTACGTGTTCGCGAGAACCATCCGGTAGCGTACGGTGTTGTCGCGCACTTTTTTGAGGGCTTCGTTTACTTCTTCCATGGGTCGCATTTCGGTTTTCGCGCCGATGTGATGGCGAGCCGCGAAGTCGAGCATTTTGCGAATCTCCTCGGGACTGCCGATAGGGCTTGCCGCAATCGACTTCCGACCTCCCAAAAGATAATTCACCGGAACGCTCACGGGCGAAGGCGGAACTCCAACGAAACAAAGTTTGCCGTTTGGCCGCAATGCTTCAATGAACGGTGTCCAGTCCATGTCAGCGTTAGCCGTATTGATGATGAAATCGAGAGTGCCGGCGACAGCTTTGAGTTTTTCTGCATCTTTAGTCCATACGAAATGATGGGCACCAAAGTCGCGAGCTTCGGATGCTTTTTCTCTCGTATGCGAAAACGCCGTTACCTCACAGCCAAAAGCGCGGGCAAACTGGAGCGCAAGATGCCCGAGTCCTCCGATACCGATAACACCTACGCGGTGAAGCGGTGAAACACCAAAATTCATGAATGGCGAAAATACCGTGATGCCGCCGCAAAGTAGAGGTGCCGCGGTTTCCGAAGAAAGCGCATTAGGAATCGGGATCGCAAATCGTGAATCGACGCGGATGCGATCAGCAAAGCCGCCGAAATTACCTGCGCAAGTCGCTTGTTGTTTCGGGCAGAGATTGTGCTGACCCGACATACACATGTCGCAGATCATGCAAGCCGAACGCTGCCAACCGACGCCGACTCGTTGACCGACCTTCAAATGCTCGACCATCGTGCCCGCGCTCGTCACGGTGCCAACGATTTCGTGGCCTGGCACTAAAGGGTACGAGCTGATGCGCCAGTCATTGTCGATCAGATGAATATCGCTGTGGCAAATTCCGCAGTGAGAAATTTTCAGCTCGACATCGAACGGCCCGAGCGGCTTTGGCTCATACTGAAAAGGCTTGAGGTCGGCTTTTGTTGCGTGCGCGGCGAAGGCTTTGATTTCCATATGTCTCCTCTTGGAACATCCATCAGCGCTGCGGGCGTGATGGCTCCGCTACCATTTAGCCTCCACTCGATTTTAGACGTCACGACATGGAGCGGCGGCCTTCGGTCGAGTTAAATTTTTCCTGGTGATATCGACTTATCTGGAGATTCGTCCGATCAGTGAGCGTCAAGATGTCGAAATTGCGACGGAGGCTCGTTCAGTCATGGCAATGCTCGATCGTTACCGCAAATCCGGAGGCTTCCACCAGCTGCTCTCTCTTCTGGAGACTTGTGGACCCACGAAGCAAGAGAAGTTCCTAGAGATTATCAAAGCTGAAGATCCGCGCTGGGCGGACGCTCTGAAGTCCAAGATGCTCGACATGAAGCGCATCTATTCCTGGAACGACGAAACACTCGCCGAAATCGTCGGTACTCTCCAAGACTTGACCCTCGCCATTGCCATTATCGCCGGTGACGATGCGACCAAAGCTCGCTTACTCGGCTTTCTCTCCCACGGGCGCAAACGAAAGATCGACGACCTCATGGGTTCCACGAAGCCCACGCCAGGTGAGATCGCGACGATGCACATGAAGATCATCGAAACCGTTCGCAAGATGGCGTTAGACGGCTTCTTGCGATTCGAGAAGTTTGATCCGAGTCTGCAGATCGAAGATAAAATCGAGGAGCAACTCGCAAAAGCTACAACGCTTTCAACTTCGACAACGGATCTCTTCAAAATCGACTACGACGGTACAGCTCCGGCCGAAGCTGCGGAAGAACCTGCCGCCAACAACTCAGGCGATAACGAAGCTCGGCTTTTGGAGTTAAAGCAGCTGAAAAACAAGATTGCAGAGATGAGTAAAGAGAACGCAGTACTCCGCCACGAACTTTCCATCGCTCGCGGCAAGCTCGATCAGATCAAGAAGATCGCTTAGAAGAAGTCGTTCCGGCTTCTGAAGCCGGTTCTCTTTCGATTTTGCGGGCGGGAACTCCGCCCCACGTTTCTCCTGCCGGAATTTCTGTTTTCGGCATCACCACCGAGTTCGGAAGAATCTTTGCTCCCTCGCCGATCGTAACTCCACCCATGATGGTCGCCTTCAAACCTACAGTGACTTTGTCGCCGATTTTTACGGGTGCGAGGACGAGATATCCACCTTGCCCATAGTGCGCAACGATCGTCACCGAGCCACCGATGGTCACTTTGCGACCCATCTCGATGAGCGAGGGATCTGAAATCCAAGTGGAATTGATCGTCGTACCCGAACCGATCCGCATTCCCATCCAACGATAGAAAAGAAGATTAAAAGGCGTGGGCGTTACGAACTCAAGGAAAGTGAAACGAACAAGATAGGTCGCGCCATTGTGTAGATACCAGCGGATGGTTTCGAGAGAATAATACGATCCGCGCCAAGGCTTGAGCTTCGCGCGAAGAATCAAATTCACGAAAGGAACGATCAACAGAAGAGAAAAGCCGTAAGCAAAGTAGCCAGCCGCACCCGAGAATCCCATCACGAGATACTTTAGAACCGGATACGGAGCAGGAATCACGGATGTGAGCAGATCAAACGTTGCGATACCGGCAGCTACCGCTCCGCCGAGGGTCAGACAACAGAACCCGTAAATGGGAACGATCAGCGCAACATGGGTGAGAACTTTGAATCGACGGAGAATCGTCTCCAGCACTCCACTCAGACCGCGACGAGAACTTTGAAGCGGGTCGGAGAACGAACCCTTACCGCTTTCATGCGACGAGCGAGAAGAAGCTCGATCAGCGGCAGAGTTTTGTGAATCATCCGGCGGCGGAACTTGTAGCTGAAAAGGTGCTTTAGACATCTTTGTCTAGCTTAGACGATCCGCCACCAAATTCAAATGATCTAGACCATCGTCCACTCACGGCCTAGGTGGAACCAAAACTGGTTTTGTTAAAAGGTGTTCGCGGAAAAATTTGAGCGTGTGACCAATCTCAAGAACTTTGTTTTCCCGCTTCGCTGTGCCGTGGCCTTCGTCCGCAAACAGGATCAGAGGTGAGCGGATCCCGCGTTTCTCAAGAAGCTCATGAATTTGAACAGCCTCACCCACAGGAACCCGAGGATCGCTTACGCCCTGAATGATCATCAAAGGATCCCGCACTCGATCGAGGTATGCTGTCGCCGAAAGTTTCTCCAGCGCCTCGCGATCTTTTTCCGGGTCACCGTATTCACTGATGCGAAGAATCCTTCGGTAGGGAGCCGTGTTGAGAAGGAACGTGCGCAAGTTGCTCATTCCCACGAGGGCAACTCCAGCATCGTAGGCTCCAGCAAATTGAGTCATGGCCATCAAAGTTGCGTAGCCACCGTAACTCCACCCCATGACACCGACTTTGGGAGCTATCCCGTTTTTCGCCCATGTTGCACGAATATGTTTCGCGCAGTCTTCGATATCGGTGACGACGTCGAGACGCTTTGGACCATCATCGGCATTGCGATACGTTTTTCCGTAGCCTTCACTCCCGCGCACGTTGGGATCAACGAAGATGAACCCAGCCGCCGCAACGATCTGGGCAAGACGGTTGAAGCCGGGGCGACTCTGACTTTCGGGACCCCCGTGAAAATGCACGATCACGGGGCATGGATCAGCCGCACACTTCGCGGGCCGAGTCACGAGCATCGGAACCTGCGTCCCGTCGCGAGCGGGAAACGTTTCGAGTTGCGCTGGTCGGAATTGCGAAACATCTACTTCCGGAAGACTCGGCTTCACCCATTGCGTGAGCTTTAAATTTTTCCAATCGAAGAAATAGCTCGTACGCGGGCGCACGCCGGTCTCGATGCCGAGTGGAATGAACCGTCCTCGGCGAGAGGGTTTCCCCGCATAGATGTGGTCTGCATTTTTGAATTCGGGTAATCGAGTTTCACGCTTCAGAGTTCGCGCATCGCGAACTTCGAGACGAGTGTATCCATTCTCGTTCCACTGCACATAAAGACGCATACGCGCGTTGTCGATGTTGAAACTCTCGACATCCATTTTCGCCTCGGGCGTGATGGGCGTGAGCTTTCCGCCGACGTACTTGTAGAGACGTTTGAATTCGCCGAGTTTTGCCGTCAAGACAAAGAACTCGCTTGGCGAAGGACCGAAGCTGACTTCGTACTCTTCGCGCTCATTCTGACCGATAACGGGAATCAGTTTTCGTTCGGTACGACCCCAAACGTAATACTCACGCGTACGAGCACCCGTCATCTTTGCGAGCAGAAAGATGTTATCGCCATGAACGTCCGCCACGTACCAGAGACCCGGTTCCGAAAAAAGCAGCTCTTTTTTCCCATCTGCAACGGAGTAGGAATAAAGCGCATAAGAATCGGGCTTGATGTCGTTCGCTAGATAATAAATGGTTTGCCCGTCGTTCGTGACCCACGCGAAAGTCGCACGTGATCCTTTCTTATGTTGGATCTCGCGAAGCGGTCCACCTTTGGTCGACATGAGGTAAAGACCTGGGTCTTCTTCTCCCGCGCGATCGCGGCTCAAAATAAGGTTTTCACCGTCTGGCGTGATCTCGACCAGAGTCGTCGGATCACTTCCGCTCGTCAGCTGAACTGGAAAGCGCATCGGGCCATCGCTCATCCAAATCTGCGAAACGCCGGTCACGTTCCAGCTAAAAAACATGCGGTCACCACCAGGGCTCAAAACACCCAAACCTGGTGCGCTCACCTCGAGAAGATTGCGAACGGAAGTAGCCGTGGCTGGATCCAGCGGAGGAGGCGCAAAGGTCGCGATTATTTTGGGATCAACCGATGCTGAACCATGACCCGAATAGGTTGAATCCGTCTGAGCAGGTTTCGTTGGTGTCGTACACGAGGCCAAGAAGAAGAACAAAGATAGGATGATCCAGCTGCGCATCGCTTGCTCCTTGTAGTCAGGGAACCATCGTCGGCCGCGCCCGGAAGTTTGACAAGCGACAACTAGCGCTTTTACGTTTTGATTTTCACAACGAGAGGCTTCGATGAAACCAAAAGTCCTAATTCTCAACGGAAGTCTCGGCGGTCCGCGCGGAAACACCTCGGTTATCGTTGAGAAGATGACAGGGCTCCTTGTCGGAAAGAATGAAGTCGATGTCTTGCACCTTGCCGAGATGGGCTCGATTGCAGGCATCGAATCGAATTTGCGGTCGGCTTCTGCCTTCGTCTTCACGACGGGAACATACTGGGACTCGTGGGGAAGTCCTTTGCAAAAGTTCTTCGAAGAAGCAACGGAGCTTGAAGCAAGCGACATTTGGCTCGGTAAACCTGCCGCCGTGATCGCCACTATGCACTCGGTCGGTGGCAAAGAAGTCGTCTCTCGTCTTCAAGGAGTTCTTTCGAGTTTGGGACTTCTCCTCCCACCGATGACCGCGATGATTTACTCGCTCGCAAACCACCTCGCTCTCAAATCCGGATCTGAAGATCCAATGGCGCAAGACTTCTGGCGCCTGGAGGATCTTGAAGTCGTTTCGACCAATCTTCAAACCGCGGTGGAGTGTGCACAAATACAGAAACCGCGATGGAAAACTTGGCCCATCGACGAAAACGATCCGCGCCGACGCTGGCTTTGAAGTGTCAAAACTTTTGACACCGTTAAGACAATTTGGACGCACGCTCAATGGATTTTCCCTCACAGCTTGAGAACTACGGGGTGCGCACTGCCTTGCTTTGTTTCCAGCTCAAACTTTCCGGCAAGCGACTTGCAATTTCTCTTCATGAAGGTTCGATCTCGAGTTGCTCTTCCGGGAGAAAGAAAAATGAAATCGCTTCTGACACTTCTGAGTCTTGCGACATCTATTTTCCTGTCCGCAAACGCGCGGGCTTCCGTCGAACCGTGTAATCTCGATGACGGTGAAGCCGCTCTTCTCAAATGCTATCAAGATGAGTTTCAAGAAAAGCAGAAAACGAATGAAGTGCGGTTCAAAGAATTTATAGCCCAGGTCAAAACAGAGATCCAGACAGCCGCAGAAAGCGAGAAACGCTCAAAGGTTGAAGCACTCGCCGACATTGGTCGCAAAGCTCACCACAGCTTTCACTCGAATCGTCGTACCGCCGCATTCACCTGCGCCCGAATGGCCGCTAAAATTCAATCCGATGCAACTGCGGAAATCGCCATAATCAACTGTCGCTCGAGTCACGAAGTGAGTCTGGCGAACGATCTTCGCCGCTTAGAGCTGCAACTCGATCTGTTGGAATCGACGAAGAAGATTCAACAGATCAAAAGGTCTCAAAAGTAAGCGCGACTTTCATCCAACTTGATCTAAGTTGAAACGGCAACTGAGTCGAACGTCGAGGCCTAGCGCAGGACGCCGTTCACAAATCCGCTAACTCCCCCCAAATTAGCCTCTAAAGTGGTTAAGGTTTCAGTCAATTATGACGAATTCCCCTATAAGAAGGAGAATTCATCATGCTTAAGGCAATCCTGTTCGGTCTCGCTGCTTTCACAGCTTCTACCACTGCACTCGCTCAAGAAAACTGCACGAAAGAAAACAAGAAAGCTCTTTGCGAAGAGAAGATCGTAAAAGAGAAAGTTGATTGGGCTTGTAAAGTCATCGGCGAAAAAGGCCAAGCAGGCGTTGAAGAAGTTAAAAAGATGCGCTTCGACTGTTGCGGCGAACCCAACTACGTTTGGATCAACGATCTTCATCCTAAAATGGTCATGCACCCGATTAAGCCCCAGCTTGATGGAACAGACCTCACTAACAACGCTGATCCAGATGGAAAAAAGCTCTTCGTAGAATTCGCGAAAGCCGTAAAAGCCAAGCCCGCGGGCAGCTGGGTTTCGTACAAGTGGACAAAGCTCGGTGACGCGGACCCGACTCCTAAGAAGTCGTGGGTTAAAGGCTGCAAAGTAAAAGACGGAAAAGAAAACTGGGTTGTCGGTTCGGGTACTTGGTACTGAGCTGAGCTCCTGCACTTCTGATTTTTGATTTAGCTTCAGTTACGTTTTGATAGGTGGACAACATGAACGCTTTCAACCGCTTTCGTACGATGTCATTAAAGCAGAAGTTCATTATGGCTCTGCTTTCTTGCTCGCTGGGCTCTTCGATCTTCGTAGGCCTGGTGATGTTGACGTCGACTTCGTCCGCTCTCGAGCGCGATCTCGAAGAGAAATTCAGCGCCATCGTGGAAGCGAAGGCCGAAGAATATCACGACGGTTACCTGAAGCTGAAAACAGACATGGAAGACCTCTCGAATTCGAAATTCATCCAAGACGCTCTCGTTGCATACGAGAGCGTCGCTTTCGGTACAGGTCTCGACATCAATGCCGATGCCGATCTCGCTGGCTCTCCTTACTTCAAAGGGATTCAGGCGAAGTTCAACGACACTTTCAATGACTACTTGAAGTCGTATCCGCTCAACTCATTCGCTATCGCTTTGAACGGCGGAAGCGTCGTTTCGCAAACAGGCGGAATGTTTCTCGTAGGAAAAAACCTCGTCAACGGTGTGGCCAAAGGCTCATCCGTAGGCGATTGCTTCTCCATGGCAAAACAATCTGGGGTCATCTTCACGGATCTTAAAACTGACTTCGAGAAAAAACCGCGCGCCTATTTGTGCTCGGTCATCAAATCCAAATACGATCGTGACGGTTACAAAAAAGACGCTCCCATGGGCGTCATGGTAGCCGACGTAAAGTGGGAATTCTTTAACCGGCTCGCAAAGTTCGATGCTGGTCTCGGGCAAACAGGTGAGATCGTGCTCCTCTCTAAAGAGGGTACGCTCAAAACTTTCCCACGCGAATTCGCGGCAAACGCGTCTCTCGATGATTTAGCTAGCGAAAAATGGAAACAGGGCGTGCACACGCCGAAGTCACGCATCTTCCAGGCGCAAAATCATTCAGGCGATACGGTTTATCGTTTACAAAAAAACTTTGAACTCGACGATAAAAACCAATGGTTGATCGTAGCTCAACAGTCTTCCTCGGAAGCTCGAGCGCCGATCCGCAATATGCAGTTCTGGGCGATCGGTCTACTCGCCTTGTGTGCGGTAGCGGCATCTGTCGTTGGTTGGTTCTTCTCCACGAATTTGACTCAAAAGTTTTCGGAAAATTCGCGTCGCCTCACGCAAGCCAACGAAGACGTGGTGCAAGTTTCGGAGAAAGTTTCATCCGTCGCTACGAGCGTTCAGACTGGATCTCAACAACAATCGGCAGCGATTCACGAGACGTCTGTCTCACTTGAAGAGCTCACGCAAATGGTTGCGCGCACCGCTGAGCTCTCGAACAACTCGAAATCAAAAGCCGAACGATGCGAGTCGGAAGCGGCAACGGGTCTTGAAAAAATCGGTGGCCTTCTGACGAGCATCGAAAAAGTCGACGGCACCTCTCAGCTCACGCTGAGCCAAGTTGACAAGGCAAACCAGAGCTTCCAAGAGCTTTTGAAGATTTTCAATACGATTACGTCGAAGACACAGGTCATCAACGATATCGCTTTCCAAACAAAACTTCTCTCCTTCAACGCATCCGTTGAGGCCGCGCGAGCTGGTGAACATGGACGCGGCTTCTCGGTTGTTGCGGAAGAGGTCGGTAAGCTTGCCGTGAGCGTAAGTGGTGCGGCGAGCGAGATCAACTCCCTCCTCTCGAACTCCTCATCGAAGATGAATGATATGATCGACGAGAATCGTCGCGGCTTGCAACACGCAGCGACCGAAGCTCGCCAAGAGATCGAAGTGAGCAAAGATATAGCTGCCGAGTGCAACAAGTTCTTTGAGTCACTCGCGCATCTCGTTCGCGAGATCAATCGCGACGTCGCGCAGATCAGCTCGGCGGCTGAAGAACAGACTACGGGCATCAGCGAGATCAATCGCGCCGTAGGCCAAATCTCGATGGCCAACGATGAGAACACAAAAAACGCAAACGTGATCTTTGATCTTTCTCACCGCTTGCATTCAGTCGTCGGTGAACTCACGCACTCGAACACGCAACTTGAATTCCTACTTCAAGGCGGCGCGGACGAGGCGAGATTGGCGCCGGTTGCGGGCTCGATTACTCCCGCAACTCAGAATGACGAGAACATCGAAAAGGCATCTTGATCGCCTTCAGCCGTAAGTAGCCTTGTGTCGGGCCTTCAGGCGCTTGTACTCGCCGTCGCGCTCGACACGCTCCCACATCCTTTTGAAGATTTCGGCCGAATGGGCTTTGACGTGATCTTCTACGCGCGGAAGGACTTTCCCGTCAGCATCGTACTTCTTCCCAGAAGCATGATTCGCGTAACGGCGGGAGCGGGTGTAACCCATTTGCAAAAATTTGCGACACATATCCATCCCGACGAACTCACCCTTTGCTTTGTACCTGAGAAATCGTGAGTAAATGAGTCTTGCCGATTCAGCCGCGATTTCGGGTGTTCGAAATCTCCAGAGCGGTAAGATCTCGCTTTTGTAGGGTTCAACCAAAAGCACACCCTGTTCCCCGATGCCGACCCGATAAAGCTCAGGATGTTCGCGGAAATCTTCAACGGAGAAATCGAGATCGTAGTTGAACTTACGCGGGTCTGCGGGCCGATAAATTCGCTCGGCGTGTGAAACACGACGCGGCTTTTGCGGCCGTGAAGAAGACTCAGAGCGGGGCGTGGTGGATGTCGCCATGGACCTCTCCTTTCGGCTGCCAGCGCTTTTGTCCTTCTGGGCATAGATCCCAAATCGCGCAGCGGTGGCAGGCGGGATTATTGAAGTAGCAACAGCGCTGGCCATGAAGCATGAGAACTTCATGATTATCGTAAACGGCTTGCGCATCCCACTCAGGGGGAAGCTGTGCCTGAAGAACGATATGGGACGGCCCTACCGCGACGGACTTAGGAATCAATCCTGTGCGGACGGCGACTCGGTGATGATGGCAATCGACCGGCAGCGCTGGTTTGCGAAGTCGACTGAAGTTTAAAACCGCGGCGCTCGTTTTCGGCCCGACACCTGGTAGCTTTTCCAACCACGCGCGCGCTTCTTCAACCGGAAGGTCCGCGAGAAACTCCAACTCCAAAACTCCGTTACGCGCCTCGCTGATCTGGCGAAGGATCGATTGGATTCGCGGCGCTTTTTGTTCCGGCCAAGTCACGCTTTGAATGAGATCTTCGACTTCGGCTACCGAAGCGTTCATCATTTCCACCCAAGTCGCGTAACGCTTCCTTAAATTACGAAAGGCTCGACCTGAGTCGGCATTTCGCGTCCGATGAGAGAGCAAGGCTGAAACCAACTCGCTCAACGGATCGAGATCGTGAAAAAAAGCGATCGGACACTTATATGTTTCGCAAAGGCGTTTGTGGATCTCGAGAGCCTTTACTTTCAAAACTGAGGGATCGGTCTTGGACTCTGTTGCTGAATCAATGGTGCACCTCCTCGTCCCCTCAACGGAAAAGAAAGAGTGAGCGCAATGCGCTCGAGTGGCATCATAGTGCGTTTTGCAAGGCCAAGGTTGAGCCGACTGTGATCTGAAAATTGAGATTTCGAATCAATAAAGCGGTGCTGGTCGATTGCGACCAAGGGCGCGAGACTTTAAGCGCGTTGAAAGGCCGTACGCCAAATGATGCAATGATGAGATGAAGAGTTTTTACCTTTGGTTTTGCGGTGTTATCTTCGGCGCGTTCCTCATCAACTTCGTTCCTAAAGACATGATCCGCGCGTCCCACAAGACAACGGCTTCCGTGTTTAAAAATTTATCCACCTTTGATTGGAACCAATCGAGGTTGGCTCAGCTGTCGGGGTCGCGGCTTAACGAGACACAAGAACGCACGTCTTTTACAAAAGAAGATTCAGCGCAGGCTGCTCAAGCAGAGGAGACGCTTGCAGTCGCAGCGGTTCCGAAACAAGAATCCGATCAAGAAGAGCGTTCGATGACTCTAGGAGAGATAGCCGAGCGCGCAAAATTCCCGATTTCCGCCGATCTCGTCCACGTTCTTGAGAAAGCGTGGGCTTCGCTTCCTCAAGATGCCGAAGCTGTTCTCGAACCTAACGGCTGGAGAATTACTCGCTTGAAGGAAGGCTCCCCGCTAGCTCAAGCGGGCTTCAAAGAAGGTGACCTGATCGAGAGCGAAAAACTCGATAAGAGCTTAGCGGCTTTCACGAGCCCAGAGCACAAACTCGCGCTGAGAATCGTCCGGATATTGAATCGAATTACCCACTAAGGCTTGGCGATTAACCTAAATAAGTTTAATGATAGGTAGAATCTTCGGTAGGATCCGGCGATTTCGTTTGTTATCGGGCAAAGGAGTGCTAAGAGCAGCTCATGGAAAACGTCTCTTGCCGCTTGATCCATTTACATCTCGAGTATCTCAAAAGCCGCGGCATCAATAAGCAAGGCTTTCTAGAGAAACTGCAAAATCGTTTTCCCGACGACGCGTATCTTCGAGCCTCATTCATAAGCGATCCATCAAATCGGATTCCGTGGAACTCATTGGTCAACTTTCACGATGAGATCAAAACCAACTTTTCGGAAAATTCCGCACGCGAAGATTTTTTTGACTTCGTCTTTAACTCTCAGACGGCGTGGTTTCCCTACTGGACGGCGATAGCTGGAATCGTTTGGAGTCCGCTTCAACTCTACCGGATCAACAACACTTTCTTCGGACCGAGCATTTTCGGCGCGAACGTCCAGCACAACTTCCAAGTTCTCTCTGATGGACGCATCGAAGTGCGTCTTGAGTTAGCTCCGCAGTGCCGGTCGAATTTGCTTTTCTTTCAGCTTTCGCACAGTGGTCTTAAAAAGCTGCCTAAGTTTATTTCTCTGTCCGACGCTGTTGTTGAGAGCGAACTCACGCCCCGATCGGGTGTTTATTTAATTTCTCCACCGCCTTCGACAACCATCTGGGCGCGAGTGACCCGCACGTTGAGATTACTCGTGAATCCAATGAAAGTTCTCGAAGAGCTCGGTCAACAAGATGGGGCACTTCAACGCAATTACGAGAAACTTCTGAAATCGGATACCGAACTTCGAATGGTGCGGGCGGAGCTTGAGAGTCGCGTGCTCGAGCGCACGCAAGCCTTGGAACAGGCCAATCAGAAGTTGAGCGCCAAAGTTGATGAATTGATCCGAAAGGAAGAAGAAAACCGCCAACTCTACGAGCGCCTCAACCACCTGCAAAAGCTCGAGTCACTCGGAACGCTCACCGGTGGAATCTCGCACGAGATCAATAACGTTCTTCACGGCGTCTTTCTTGCCGTAAATCTAGCCGACAGCTTGACCGAGGCTTCTCACCCCGCGAAAGAAAAAATCTCGACCGCCGTGAAGTTCGCTGACCGCGGTCGCGAGCAGATGAAGCAAATTCTCTCGTTCAGCCGAAAGGGCAAAGTCGATCGCCGGGTCGTTGAAGTTATCCCTGCCGTAAGAGAGGCCGTGAAACTGATGCGGTCAACACTCCCCAAAAATATTAAAATCATCGAAGACTACTCTGCCGTTGAAACGAGCTCGGTTTCCGCAATCGCCGACATCACACAGCTTCAGCAAGTCATCATCAACCTTTTCTCCAATGCGGCGCACGCCATGCGGAACTCTGGCGGTGAGATTCGGATCTGCCTGGAGCCTCAAGAAAATTCGATTGCGATTTGCGTAGCCGATAATGGAGAAGGCATTGCACCTGAAATTTTGGGAAAAATATTTGAGCCCTTCTTCACGACTAAGCCTTCAAGCGAAGGAACGGGAATGGGGCTCGCGGTCGTTCAAGGGATCGTGAGCGCATTCGATGGCAAAATCCACGTCAAAAGTCGTGTAGGCGAAGGTTCTGAATTCAAAGTTGTGTTGCCTGTAGTTTCAACCGAGGCGGAGCTGCCGTTAGAGTCGGATGATTTAGCTTCCCTCGGCGGAAACGAGCACATCCTCGTCGTAGATGATGAGCCTGAACTCCTTGAGCTGATCAAAGACACGCTGCTCGCATTTGGTTACCGTGTGACCGCGGCGCCAAGCGGTAAGGTTGCGCTCGACGCCTTCATCGATCAGAACAAAAGAGGAAAGCCCATTGATCTCGTGATGACCGATCAAGTCATGCCCGAGATGAGCGGTCTTGAGCTGGCAGCACGTTTGCGCCAAATCTCGCCGGAAACTCCCATTGTCCTGTGTACCGGTTTCAGTGAGCACGACATCGCCTCTAGAATCGGTGATACGAAAATCACCTCATGCCTCACCAAACCGCTCGACGCCATGGCTTTGAATGAATCAATTCGCGATTCTCTCCAACGAGCGCCGGCGTCGGAAAACTAAATACTTTATATTTATAGCGCAATATATTTGGACTGACCGAAGGTCCGGAACCTCGCCTCGCGGGTTCTATCGAGTGCCGCCATTGGGTATGCTGTTCTCCAAAAAACAGATTAATCCATGCATGGAGGTATGGTTTGAAAGTTCAGTTGGCCCCGCAAGGGTCTAGGCCCGCTATTGCTGCGACCGTTCGAACCCTGCTCGCGTCAGCCCTCATTTTGCTCGGAGCTTGCGCTCCTGCCTCGCACGACGCAACGGATGCAGCGCCGTCAGGCCCCGATGAAGTTATCACGCAAGAAGGCGAAGAAGCTGTTCCCCTCACTGCTGAAGAAGAAGCAGAACTCGCCGAGTTCACGAATCCCGATGAGCTTGACGAAAAATCAGATCCTCTTGCAGATATCCAAGGTCTCGACCCCAAAGGCGTCGTGCCAAAGGCGCTTCTCAAAAAAGCCGTCGCTTACTTCGAGGCCAATAAATCTCGACTGAAGAATCAGAACTACCTGACGGTTGTCGATTTTTCCAAACCGTCTTCGCAACGTCGTCTCTTCATCGTGAACATGAAGTCTGGATCCGTGCTCGCACTGCACGTCGCGCACGGTGAAGGCTCGGATCGCGACGACGACGCTTACGCTGAACGATTTAGCAATGTCGAAGGTTCAAACGCTAGTTCCCTCGGCTTTTATAAAACGGCAGAAACTTACCAAGGTAAAAACGGCTACTCGCTTCGCCTTGACGGTCTTTCGTCGAGCAACTCGAATGCTCGCATGCGTGCCGTGGTCGTTCATGGTTCTGACTACGTCAAAGACAAAGACAAGAAGCAAGGCCGCAGCTGGGGCTGCCCCGCGGTTTCTCATGAGTATCGCGACAAGGTCATCAACATGATCAAAAACGGCAGCTTGATCTACGCAAGCAATTAAGTCGGGTGAAACCTTAACTGAGTTTCAGAGGCGAGCTAAAAGGCTCGCCTTTTTATTTTCCGCCGATCGCGGCACAATCAGAGTCATGAAATCGATCAAAGAGTTCTACGCTCGTTACGAGAGATGGTGGCCTGTCGTCTTCTTCTTACTCGGATGCGCGTGGGATGTTTGGAGTATGGGCCCCATTGATTCCGCGATGGGGATCGTCAAACAAGCTGTTTATCTTCTCGTCGTTGGATCCGTAATCGGTGGCGAACTTCTTGCCTTTGCCGGAAAATTCAAACCGAGCGGATTTGTTGCGAAAATCTGGCGCTATGAAGAAGAGGTCGTTCACTTCCTTCTCGGAAGTCTCCTCAGCGAATGCACGCTGTTCTTCATCAAGAGCTCTTCACTCGCGTCATCGTTCATGTTCTTAGGCCTTCTCGTCGCCATCATCTTGATCAACGAATTCAAGAGGTTTCAAGGCGGCTCGGGCGTTGCCGTGCGGACCGCACTTCTCGCCATTTGCTGTTTTGCTTTTTTCGGATACTTGATTCCGTTAGCGCTTGGGTTTGTTGGCATTTTCCCTTTTCTTCTCGCGCTCGTTGCGGCCGCGGGAGCAGCCTATCCCTTGCTCAGATGGCTGCGCAAGAAAGCCGGCGAGGAGAATCAGCAACTCATCAAACGCCAAGTTCTCATGCCTTACGGTTGTACGCTGGCCGTCATCCTCGTCCTTTATATGGCCCGTTTAATCCCGCCCGTTCCGCTTTCGGTTGAATTCATGGGCGTCTATCACGAAGTTAAGAAAGAAAAAGGACAATACCTCTTGGGATACGATCCTCGGGGAAAATCGATCTTCCAAAACGGCGAAAAGGTGTTCTACTTGCGCGCCGGCGATCGACCCTACGGATTTGCGCGAGTGTTTTCGCCGAGCCGATTCAGTGACCGCGTGCAGATGCGTTGGATGTACAAAGATCCGCGTAGAGGCTGGATCACAACGGATGTGATCCCGATGTCGATTGCCGGGGGACGCGTTGAAGGCTTCCGGGGATTTAGCTTTAAATCCCACGTTGAACCTGGTGACTGGCAAATTCGCGTGGAGACGACGGACTCACGCGAAATGGGAAGACTCTCTTTCTCCATCGAGTCCGACGCAAGCCAAGAGCCTCGGGAAATTCAGTACGAGGCTCAGTGAGTTCAAGGCATGAGTTCGATCGTGGAACGTAAACGTAAATCTCGCGATGAAGAACCAATCGTGATTTCAAAAGCTCCTGGATCTACTCGCCATTTCATCGCGGCCTCGTCAAAGTAGGCAAAAGCTGATGAGTCGAGCGAGAGTTGAACGATCTGAGTTTCGCCCGCTTTCAGGAAAACTTTTTTGAATGCCTTGAGCTCACGCACAGGTCGAGCTAGGCGAGGTTGTTTCTCACCGACGTAGATCTGCGCAACTTCGGCGCCATCGGAGGAGCCGACGTTCGCGAGCCGGAAGGCAACTCTGATATCAGGTTTAGAAGCCGAAGCATTTAGGATCGAAACCTTCGGATCCGCGAATTCGAATCGAGTGTAAGAGAGGCCGTGCCCGAAGGGGAACTCAGGTTCAACCTTTTTAGCGTCGAAATGTCGGTAACCGACAAAGATGCCCTCGCGATAGTGAACTTGGCCATTCGAGCCGGGATAATTTCCGAAGGCTGGTGAATCTTCCCACCTCTTGAGAAAAGTAACCGGCAGTTTTCCTGAAGGATTGATTTTGCCTACGAGAAGATCGGCAATCGCTCTTCCACCCTCTTGCCCTGCGTACCAAGCTTGCACGACGGTTTTAACTTCGCCCACCCACTCGCCCATCGGCAGTGGATTTCCGGAGGTCAAAACAACCGCCGTGTTTGGATTGGTGCGAGCAACCGCCCGAATCAACTCGACTTGTTCTTTTGGGAAATCGAAACGGGGGCGATCATAACCTTCGCCTTCCATCGTCGTTCCGAGCCCCGTGAATACAACTACAACGTCGGCCTGACGGGCGGCATTCAAAGCTTCAGCTAATAAGGCTTGCGCAGGAGCTCCGAATCCCGCGCGCATCTTGAAGCCACCTTCACCTTGATAATATTCGATCCGTAAGGCGTACGCGCGACCAGCTTCGAGCTCGACGGCGACTTCATTTGCGGCATTTCCCTGATCTTCCCAATCGGAAATAAGCTCTTTGCCATCCAGGAACAAACGAACGCCGTCATCGCTCAACGTCGAAAGTTTGTAATTACCAGCCGTCGGAACCGTGAGGTATCCACTCCAGCGAGCTGAGAAATTTTCAGTCAATCCGGCTACGGGTGCCTCACGCAGATCGATTGTCTCCTCGACACGGGTAAGGACCGGCGAACCCGCAAGATCACGATTATCAAAATATTCTGCTTTAAGTCCGCGACGCGAGGATTGTGCGTGAGGCTTGAGGTACTCCGAAGGAATCGTGTCTGCATCACCAGGAAATGGAGCCCCAACAGCGTGCAAAACTTCGACAGAGCTCGGCAGCAACTCCTGCAAGCTCCGAAGCGGCGTTGTTACCGAAATCGGAATTACGGCTGAGCTTCCTCCTCCACCGATGCGAGCTATATTCGCGTTTGGACCAATCAGCGCGACTCGACGAACTTGCTCAGTTCTGATCGGAAGCAGGGCTTGATCATTCTTCAAGAGCACTAAACTCTCTTGCGCGACTTTGAGAGCTTGCTCCGTGTTTTCCGCACTTCCAGGTCCATTCGGGGCCGGGATCGGATCGCGACTCGCTTGGCCCATGATGCCGATTCCGTACATCGCACGGAGGAGTCGACGAACTTTGTCGTCGATCGTCGTTTCCTTCACTCTCCCCGCCCGCACTGCAGCTACAAGCTTGTCGTCAAACCAAGTGGCATAAGGCATCTCAAGATCAAGACCGTTGTTAGCTGCTTCAACCGTCGAGTGCGTCGCATCCCAATCCGAGACCACGAATCCCTGAAAACCCCACATTTCTTTAAGCACTTGGTTTTGCAAAAACGAATTTTGTGTAGCGTGAGGTCCATTGACTTTGTTGTAAGCTGACATCACGGTCCACGAACCCGCATCGACCGCGGCTTTGAAAGCCGGTAGGTGCATTTCGAAAAGCGTACGCTTGTCGACGTTCACATTAATCGTGAGTCGCTCGTGCTCCTGGTCGTTGACCGCGAAGTGTTTCACACTCGCTAAAACTCCTCGGCTTTGGATCCCGCGCACATACTCCGCACCTAAAATCGAGGCTACCAGCGGATCTTCGCCGAAGCTTTCAAAGTTGCGCCCGCCAAAGGGATGACGATTGATATTCACGCAAGGGCCGAGAAGCATATTCTTACCCTTGAAGCGTGCCTCATCGGCAATGGCTTGGGCTACATCGTGAATCAGCCTTGAGTTGAAAGTTGCGGCCATCGAAATACCAGAAGGAAAGGCCGTCGCTTCACCACCGCGAACTCCTACGGGTCCATCCGTCATGCGAATCGAAGGAATTCCTAAGCGCGGCAGCGGGCGGGTGTCGAATCCGGTTCCCCCGAGGAGCGAAACTTTTTCTTCCAAGGTCATTTGCTGGATCAGCTGACTGATTTCGACTTCGACTTCCGAGGTTCTTTGAGACGTTCGGTCGACGGCGATAGCGGACCCTTCCCAAATGACGAAGGGGACGAAAGCAAAAACAAAAAACAGGCGCACCATCGCTCGACGCATGGAGGAACTCCTTCAAGACCTAATGAGACTTTTGCGAACTAAACTGATGAAGTTTCTATCGAAAATGCGGGAGACAAAGTCAAACCCGAACGCCGATGACTCATGGCGTGAGCGAATTCGCCTCGTTCGTGCGAGGCTCAACTCAGCCTCTTTCGAGCTCTTGAAAAAATTCGATGAGCTGTGGCTGCATCCTCTTTGATGCGTCCATTGAACTTTTCATCTGCAAGGCCACGAGATTTGCAGCAATTGGATCAAAACCGAGACGGAGTTCTTTTAGTTTGTTTGTCGCGAGGTCCTTCTCAACGACGTAGCGGGGAGAAAACCCGTAACCGATGCCGGATAAAACGAAAGAGCGGATGACTTCCCAACTCACCACTTCCATCGCGATCGGCAAGATTTGGTTTTTCTTCGCTTGATATCGACGCATAAGCTTTTTGACTTCTGGACGCTCTCGCCGGGTGACCAATACGCCAACGTCTCCGAGCGAAGGTTGCGCTTTCGGAAGACCGTAGAGAACAAAATCATTCTCCTTGAACAAAGTCTTCTTCACCTGTGGATCGTTGACGCCGTCATCAACTATGAGCCCTAGCGCAATCTCGCCATTTGCGAGCCAAGAGCGTATCGCCTCACTATTGCCGATTTTTAATTGCAGATTCCAACGGGGATGCCGCTGTCTATACCTTGAAATGACTTTTGGCAGAACGGCACTCGCCAAACTCGTCGTTGCGCCGATGACGAGGGGCTGAGTGTCTTCGGAAGTCGCTGAGATTTGTTTCTCTAATGAAGCTGCAGCTTCGATCAATGATGGACCAACTTCCACAAGGCGTGCGCCTGCTAGCGTCAGTTCAAAACGATTCCTCGCATGAGTTGTGAGTTGTGAGTTTAAAGTCGTCTCTAAACTGCGAATGGCCTGACTCACGGCTGATTGAGAGACCGAATGCAGACTAGCTGCAGACGATAGGCTGCCCAAGCGTGCCGCATCGAGAAAATAGCGAAGGTGAATGAGATTGATCATAAGAAAAACTAACTTTCTTTCCGAGAATTATGAATTTTCCTATTACCTAATCCTGGGATAAACAAGTTTAAGAGGTGAACGATGAAAATTCAGCCCTTCATTCTCGGAAGCGGAAGATCCGCCCTTGCGATTCGCGAATCTCTTGCCCTCCTCAGAGAACAGACTTTCGGTCAAAGCGACAATCTAATCCTATTAGAGCCTCGACAGGTGCCCCGAGGCGCAAGCCCCACACCGGATCTGAACGCAGAGAAATCCGTACTTTTCATCTCGACTCCCCACGCTCTCCACGCCCCGCAAATCTTGGCTGCCGCCAATGCTGGCTTTCACGCAATCGGTTGCGAGAAACCGAGCTGCGTAGATCGAGGTCAGTTGCAGTCTTTGCGAGATGTTTCGATTCCGGTCGCGATCTACCACGTCTACCGAGAAATGTGGGGACCAAAGACCCTAAAACAAATGATCGGCGAAGGATTTTTTGGCGAACTCATTTCTCTTGAGGGACGCTACTGGCAAGCATCGACGGCTGAGAGGGCTCTATCGAACGGACCTAAAGTCGAAAGTTGGAAAAACGAGGTCCAACTCAGTGGACCCTCTGATGCCCTTATCGATGTTGGAGTCCATTGGTTGGATCTCGTGCGACACCTTGCGGGTGAAAATCCCTTGCGTATTTCGGGTTGGAAGTCGTTCAAAAATGCAGATCAGCCTCACCGCGATTCGCACGTTCAACTCGCCCTCGACTTTGCCTCGGGACTCCGTGCTTGGGGCTCGATTTCGAAAACATTCCACGGCTCTGGCAATCACTTTGAAATCAACGTCATCGGCACTCGCGCATCGGCGACGTGGACTTTCATGGATCCCGATTTGATTTGGATCGGCGAAGGTCGCGAACGAAGAACTCTCACACGAAAGTCAACTACGCTCGGAACTGGCCACCCGCCCCACCACTCAGCCGGTTGGCTCGAAGGATATCTTGAGATCAACCGGAATCTGTTGCGATCCGTTCTTGGATTACCGGCATCATCTTTTCCAACGCTTTCGGAGAATCTTGAACTTTTGAGTTCAGTCTTTGAGACTCGGTTTGAAGAACAGCGTTAATTCCCGTTAACCAGCCGATTGATCCATAGTCGCCGATCTTCTCGTGAGATCGGCGAGTCCATATCGTGATCGTCGTCGAGCCATACGATCTCGCCGAGCGTTTCGGGTTCACGACCGTCGAGCCAAGGATCTTGCCGACCAAATTGAAGTCGGACCGATCGACCCGAAAGTTTCGAGAGGGAGTTCGTCAAATCAAATGGCTTCATGGCATCGCAGTAAGTTTGGAGAACCTCCGACGAACTCTGCTGCCGAGTCTGCACCGCCAGGGAATGTTTACTCTCGAGCCAAAAGCGCGAAAGCTCCGGCACCGCCCCTGTTATAAGAAGATTTTTAAGCCGAGAGTCTTTGGTGTACCAGTGAGCCAACTGTGAGCCACCTAAGTTTCGGCCGATGGCAGCGGATGAGGACGCGTCGATGTTGAATCGCTTTGCGAGTTGATCGATATAAAAAAAAAGCTCTTCAGCCGTGTTG
>SYLX01000177.1 GCA_005808505.1 Bdellovibrionales bacterium
AATCAGGACGCGTTCATGAACGGCGACGTTTCGATCATGGTTGCAACGACGGCCTTCGGATTAGGAATCGATAAGGCGAACGTCCGCGCGGTGATTCACTACAATTTCCCAGCAACTCTTGAAGCCTATTACCAAGAGTCGGGTCGGGCCGGCCGAGATGGAGAACCGGCTCGTTGTACGCTCCTTTACCTGCGAAAAGACAAAAGCACGCAAAGCTTTTTCCTCGCGGGCCGATACCCAGCTGGTGACGACATTGTGGCCATCGGCACGGTTTTAAAGGCGTGGCCTTCAGGCGAGTCAATTCGCGTTTCGGGTCTCAAAGAGCAGCTGAAAAGTCTCTCGAAAAAAAGAATCGAACTTGTGCTCACGGCCTTCATGCGAGCGGGCTTTGTTGAAAAGATCGCCAAAGATGAATATCGATTGGCGAAAGATTGGCAGACAGCTGATCTTCAGAAACTCGCCTCAGACTATCGTGATAAAGAAGAAAACGATTCCGGAAAGCTGAAGTCCGTCATCATCTACGCACAGACCGCGCTTTGCCGGTGGCGGGCGATTCTCAATTACTTTGACGAGACACCCGATTTTGAAAACTGCGGGCATTGCGATAACTGTCTGACTCGTCCCGAAACGCAGGCTGCGGCCGTGCTCCATTAATGAGTCAAATTGCCGCGCCAATTTGTAGATTCAATCACCCGAGTTCCCCGATATGGCGGCAAATCGTGAGGACCTACCGACTCGCGTTGAGCTATTCAGAAGGAGGAGGAAAGAAGATTGAAAACACGCAGCGATCAACTTTATTCGACGGACCAGCTAGACGATTTACAAACGCTTTCGCCTCTAGGGCGTACGTTGGTTTCGATTCGCGAGAAAGTGATTCGTGCGTGGGAGATGCGCGTTCGAACAGAAATTTGGCACGCCCAAGTTTTACCGCATCCTATTTTAATCGACACCTTGCCCGCGTTTCTCGACAACTTGGCCGAGGCATTGTCGCCTCATCATCCGCGGTGGCGGGCATCAAGCGCAACCACACTTGCGCAGGAGCATGGTGGAGAACGAGCGAGGCTCACATCGTTCAGCCCAGATCAAATCGTGCGCGAATATCAAATCCTTCGGCAAGTGGTCGTACGTGAACTTCGAAGCGCAACGGAGCTTCGCGATGCCGAAGTGGAGGTCATCAATGCTTCCATCGATACGGCACTTGCTGAAGCCGTGATGGCCTACGCGGTAACCGAGAGTAGCATTCGTGACCAGCTTATCTCGGCTCTTTCGGAGGATGTGAAAGCTCCGATCGAAGCTACGCGCATGTTCGTTGATCTGATCATCTCGGAACTCGACCATCCTGAGGAAATTTCTCGGCTGGTCGCCAGAGCTCGATTGAACCTCGAAAATGCGGAGCACTTGATTCAGGATCTGACGGACATGGCAGTCGTGAGATCGGGTCAGAAGCTTGAACTCAAGCATTCGCAGTTTGAGCTTCAACGCTTAGTTGACGAAATTGCGCAACGTTTGCGTGAGCGAGGTGAAGACGTGGAGGTAAGTGGTACCGAGATTGTCGGTTACTGGGATCGCGCGGCTTTGTCCCGTGCGATTGAGAACGCCATGCTCAGCGCACGACGTTTCAAGACGGGTGGTGCGCCTCTTCGCTGTGAGCTCAAGGAAGCCCATGGGCGTGCGATCGTTTCGATCCATCAAGAAGGCCACACGATTCCGAAAGAAGAGCAGGAGTCACTTTTTCAAGTTTATCGCCGTCGAATCAAGGGCAGCGAGGACGAGCTGACAAAGAAGAACAAAGACTGGAGCTTCGGTTTACCGGTGGCGCGAGCTTTAATTGAAGCTCACGGCGGTACTCTCATTTGCGATTCTGTGGAAGGTCGGGGTACAACGCACTTCTTCGACGTTCCTGTTGATTCTCGCCCCTTTAAAGGAGCGCCGCTAACGGATCCGCCCGTCGACTATCAGTAAACTCCCGCGGGGCGGTCGCGGGGTGAAGGATTTGAATTATGCCGTCGATCCTCGAATCGCAGCCCGGCCTCTATCGCGACCTGCTTCCCGAGTTTTTAATGAGCGAAGTGCCAGAGGAGACAAAGGCCACTTGCTCCTCGTGCGCGATGTGCAAATCATCTTGTGGCCAAGCGGTCGCGGAGGAAGATGAGTCGGCGCAAAACTACTTCCGGCCCGAAACGAAATGTTGCACTTACCATCCCAACGTTCCTAACTACTTAATTGGAGCAGTTCTCGCCGACGATCGACCGGAGGCGAGTGAAGGCCGGCGTAGAATCGAAGAGAAGATTCGCGAGCGCGTGGGAGTGACTCCCTACGGAATCAACGCGCCGGCAAAGTACTCACTCTTGTATCAAAGCTCGAAAGAATTTTTTGGTCGTGCCTCCGGCATGCGGTGCCCGTATTACGTGGATGAGCAAGGTGGACTTTGCTCAATCTGGCGGTATCGGGAGTCGGTTTGCTCCACGTACTTCTGTAAGCACGTGGCGGGTGCGGACGGCCGCAAATTCTGGATGACATTGAAGGGTTATCTCACGCTCGTCGAGACTCAGCTTATGAGGTACGCGGCATTCCGATTGGAGCCCGAGTATCTTCTTGGTGAAAAACACCCGGCCGAACCACCGGCGAGGAAATTAACGCGCGAAGAGCTCGAGGAGAGGAGTCCTTCCGAGCGGGACTACCAAAAGCTTTGGGGAAACTGGGTGGGTCTTGAAAAAGATTTCTACACCGAGTGTTTCAAAATCGTGAGCTCGCTTTCGAAAGTAGAGGTCGAAAAGATCTTGGGCTTTGACGGCGAAGCCTCACTTGCACTCCTAAAGAAATATCATCGTGCCGCTGTTTTCCCGGTCTTGCCGAAAAAGCTAAAGTTGAATCCGGATCTCACCGTGAAGTGGTTGCGGGATCCCGTGCAGGGCGATCAGGTTGCGCTTGGCGGCTACAGTGAACTTGATGCGGTCGCCTTGTCTGTGGACGCATTTACGCTACTAAAAGATTTCGACGGTCAGAGCGAGGTCGGCGCGGTTCGTGCTCGGTGGCGACAAGAAAAGAGCACAGACTTCGCGGATGAAGTTTTGCTCGAGCTTGCGCAAGCGCGCGTTCTTGTTGAGTAGGATGATAAAAAAACGGGACCGCTTCCGCGATCCCGCTCGTGCGCGTTGGGCGCACTCTGCCGTTTCGGCAACTTCAGCTTTATCGCATCGGCGTACGCGTTTTGCTCGCCTCAGTCTTGCGGCTTTTTACATGCGTGCTGCGAGAATGATCGGTCTTTGTATCGCTAAAAGGACCGTTATTCTCTTCGCCGGCGAAGGCTTGGTTAATGTCATCGCGCGCGTACTCAGGCTTATGCGTCTTTTTAATCTGGGCGCTGGTATGATAACCGCCCTGATTGCTTTGCGGACCTCGAACATTCGCCATATGCACCTCTAATGTTGTCGCTCTTTCGAGCGGCCCTCATTCTAGAGACCCGTGATGTCGAGATCATGACTAGGGTGTGAAGGCGAGTTTAAGAAACCTGGAAATGCGGGAAATTGAGTGCTACCGCCAGTTCGCATCGGCATAAGTGACGAGTCATGTGGAGGTTTTCAATGGCTTCATCACAGTATGGACATTCGGGATTGACGAACGTCGTAGATCGCAATGTTGAAGCGCTTGTGAAGATGCGGCGTGAGCGCGAAAGTCGCCGCGGTATCCAGCAGCGCGCCGCGGATTGGATCGGAGACTTCGCCGGAAGTTTACCGTTTGTCTACATCCACTTCTTTTTCTTCGGAGGCTGGCTCCTGGTGAATTCCGGAGTCATTCCGGGTGTAAAACCATTTGATCCTTTTCCTTTCGTGATGCTCGCGATGTGGGCTTCAGTGGAGGCGATCTTCCTTTCAACCTTCGTCTTGATCAACCAAAACCGCCAAAACGCGGTGGCTGAGATGCGGGCGGATCTTGATCTGCAGGTGAGCCTTTTAACCGAACATGAGCTCACGCGACTTGTGCATATGGTGGATGCGATCTCGGATCGGCTCGGCGTTCCGCATAACAAACCGGACGACCTTGAGGAAATTAAGCAGGACGTGCCGCCGGAGATCGTGCTTGAGCGTCTTGAAAAAGAAGGATCATCAGAGGTTTAAGAAGTTCGATGACGGTTTCGCGGCGCTTCTGCAAAAGGTAACTGGTACCTCTTGCGGGCGGCCCCTTTGTGTCACGGAACAATAGAGATATGGACACAACCGGGAACGTCGATACTCAGCTGTCGAGCTGGCTGGTAAGTACCTGAGCATGAGATCAGGGATTGAACTCACCCTCAAATTCAGAACTTTTCTAGCGTCGGTCCTTTTAATGGTGGCGGGCTTTTTCTTGTTTGCATTGCCAACAGCGCAGGCTGAGGCCCCCTCAAAAAAGCCTGTAAAGCTCGGAAATCCTGCGGCTCCTCAGGGTGGAACATTCCGCATGCGGTTTGCGGGCGAGCCGTTCTCTTTGAACCCGATCATCTCCGACGGATACCAGAGCGTTGAGATTCAGTTCTACGTGATGGAAGGACTCCTCCTCCAAAACGAGCACACGTACGCGTGGCAGCCTTGGCTTGCCGATCAATGGAGCGTGAGTCCCGATGGAAAATCCTACGAGTTTCATCTCCGCGAGAACGCGACCTGGGGAGACGGAAAACCCGTAACGGCCGAAGACGTAAAGTTTAGCTTCGACGTGATTTACGATGATCGTTACCCAACAGCGCACATGCGTCCTTATTACGAGGGAATCGAGAAGGTCACGATCCTCGATCGTAAGCGCGTACGCTTTACGACGAAGGCGAAGTACTACGGGAACTTCATTTCAAGTGCGGGACTGCCGGTCGTACCGAAGCACATCTACGGCGATCCGAAAAAAGGGCCGCAGATCCACAAGACTATTCTTGGGAGCGGTCCTTACCTGTTTGAGTCTTGGAATGAAGGACGCAACATCATCCTCAAACGCAATAAGAAGTGGTGGGGATGGAATGATCCGCTCTACGCAGGAAAGTTCAAACCTGAGCGCGTGATCTTCCAGTTCGTTTCAGATGAGAACGTTGCGTTCGAGATGCTGAAAAAAGGTGAGCTCGATTTCATGACGCTCACGCCGGATCAGTACATGAGGGCCAAGTCTCTTGAAAGCGAGAACTCGCATTTTGAGACCGAGCGGATTCGCAATCTCTATCCGCAATCCGTCAGTTCCATCGGTTTCAACTTGCGGAGAGAGATTTTCAAAGATCGCCAAGTGCGGCTAGCGCTCGCGCATCTCGCCGATCGCGAGATGATGAAGCAGAAGTTCTTCTACGGCTACGCAATTGAGGCAACAGGTCCTTGGTACGCACAGAGTGAGTTTGCGGATCCGAGCATCAAGCCGATTCCGTATGATCCGGCGAAGGCGCTCCAGATTTTGCGTGAAGCCGGCTGGCGCGATGAAGACGGCGACGACGTTCTCGAAAAAAAGATCGGCAACGAAACGGTCGATCTTCGTTTTACGATTCTCACGTCGAGTAAACAATCTGAGCGTTGGCTTACGGTCTTCAAAGAAGATGCCCGGCAGATCGGTGCGGAAGTCGACATCAAAGTTCTAAGTGGCAATGCCTTCGGAACGGTGCTCGATGAAGGGAACTTCGATGCGGCTGATCTTTCCAGCGGTGGAGGACTTGTTGAGTTCAACCCCAAGCCCGGTTGGCACTCATCGAGTCGGCAAAAGGGTGGACTCAACTTTACGCACTTTAGCGATCCAGTCGTCGATGAGCTGATTGATCGTGCGTGTGAGACGTATGACTTCCAAGAGCGTAAACCCATGATGCGCGAGATCTATCGTCGCATCGCCGAGGAAGTTCCGCAGATCGTTCTCTTTAACGGAGCCGATACGTTCTATGCCTATTCGAGACGAGTGAAGCGTCCGGCTGCAACTTATAACTACGACATCGGTCTTAAATTTTGGTGGGTCGCGGAAGGAAACAACCGATGAAAATTCATCTCTACCTTCTCCGCCGCTTGGTCATGATGATCCCCACGCTCTTCGGGATCACGCTGGTTACGTTTTTAATTCTGAACCTCGCCCCCGGTGGACCGCTTGAGCAGAAGATCCAGAAGATCCGCTTCGGGCAGACGGGCGGGGGAGCGAAGACCCTCTCCACTCGCGGTCAGCAAGGCGTCTCGCAGGAAGTGATCGAGGCGATCAAAAAGCAGTACGGCTTTGATAAGCCTTTGCATGAGCGCTACTTCATCTGGGTGAAGAACATCACGCGACTCGATTTCGGTCAGAGTGCGGATTACAACCAACCGGTGATCGACGTGATCGTGTCAAGATTTCCCGTGTCGCTCCAGTTTGGCGTTGCGAGCTTTATCCTGACCTACGGTATCTCCATCTTCCTCGGTCTTTTTATGGCGTACCACGCGCATAAATTCGCCGATAGTAGCTTGAGTCTGGGTTTGATCGTAGCGTCCGCGATCCCGCCGTTTGCGTTCGGGGTCTTGCTTCTCGTGTTTTTTGCGGGAGGTACTTTCTTTGACTTCTTTCCGCTTGGGTATCTGCACTCGGAAGAATACTTTGACCTAAGCCTCGGCGGAAAGATTTTGGACCGCCTTCATCACTTCGCGCTGCCGCTTGCGGCGTACATGATCGGATCGTTCACGACGCTTGCGTTTTTGTGTCGCAACTCAGTTCTCGATGCCATCAACAAAGACTACATCCGTACGGCGCGCGCAATCGGCGTGAGTCGTTGGAAGCTCTACACTCGTCACGCGTTCCGAAACGCCTTGATCCCGATCGTCACCGGCATCGGTGGATTCTTGGCAGTCTTCCTCAGCGGATCTCTCCTCGTGGAGACGATCTTTCAGCTCAACGGAATAGGCCTTCTCGGATTTCAGGCTCTGATGTCGCGTGATTACAACATGATCATGGGACTCACTTTCCTGCAAAGTGTCGCGCTCTTGGTCGGAAATCTCATTGGTGATCTTGCCTACATGGCCGTCGATCCGCGCGTCGACTTCGCGGGTTCTTGAGGAAAGGTGGCGACGATGAAACCTCACCGTAAAAAGCGATTTGTGTTTGCGTACGCCTTCTTGGCACTCTTGACGTTTTTCAGTTTGACGGCGGAGTTCTGGTCCAACAACCGACCGATCCTCATGTGGCATCAAGGGTCGCTCTACTTGCCACTCGTGCACGACTATGAGCCCGTGACCTTCGGGATCAACGACCGGATCGTCGTAAACTACAAACAGCTCGAGATGGGAGAACGTGACTGGGCGGTTTGGCCGCTCAATCGCTGGAGCCCGTTTGAAACGAACAAAAAAGCGGAAGTTTTCCCCGCTGGCCCTTCGCAAGAGAACTGGCTCGGCACCGATGATCGTGGGCGCGATATTCTCGCAAGACTCATCTACGGATTTCGATTGAGCCTCGCATTTGCCGTGGCCGTGTGGGGATTATCGACGTTACTTGCGGTGATCGTTGGTGCCGCGACCGGTTTCGCGGGCGGATGGGTAGATCTGGTCTCCCAACGCGTAATCGAAGTGCTTTCAACCGTTCCACAGTTCTTCATCTTGATCTTCTTGATCTCACTCTTTGAAGCATCTCTCACGATTCTCATTCTCGTGAGTGCGCTGCTCGGTTGGATTGGTCTTAGCTACTATATTCGCGGCGAAGCGTTGCGCGTGCGCAAACTTGAGTTCATCGAAGCCGCGCGGGCGGCGGGCGCAAGCCGTTCGAGGATTTTATTCCGCCACGTTCTTCCAAACTGTTTAACGCCGGTGCTGACGTTCACGCCTTTTGTTCTCGTTGCGAACATCACGGGCCTTGCGGCCCTCGATTTCTTGGGCTTTGGACTTCCACCGCCGGCCCCGAGCTGGGGTGAGCTCCTTCAGCAAGGGCAAGCTTATTTCTCCACCTCGTGGTGGCTCGCGGTTTTCCCGGCGAGTGCGTTGTTCTTGACGCTGCTTTCGATCACGCTCATTGGTGAGCACGTCCGAATCGTACTTGATCCGCAGACGGCCTTCCGCTTCCGCAAGATGGCCTGGATCGATTCGCTCTCAAGTCGCTTCGAGGAGCTCCGGAGCCGCATCGAAAAGTGGTTCCGTGTCCACGTCTTTGGTGGCTTGGAGACTGTCGTTGTAAAGCCGCGCGTAAGCGCCGCCTCGGCGAATCAGCTCATCGTGGGGTCCCTGTTCCACGATACGACCTTGCTCCATCATAAGAACAAGATCGGCCTCGATCGCGGTGCGAAGTCGGTGCGTGACGATAAAGGTCGTCCGGTGCTTAGTTAATTTTCTAAGCGCCTGCCGAACCTGGTAATCCATCTTCGGATCAAGGGCGCTCGTCGCTTCATCAAGCAGCAAAATCCGCGGGTTTCTGAGAAGTGCCCGCGCAAAACAGATGAGCTGGCGCTCACCAAGAGAAAGGCCAGCGCCGCCTTCTCCCACTTGCGTCTCATAACCATCTTTGAGCGAGAGAATTCGGTCGTGCGCTCCGAGCGCACGCATCGCGAGATGGATTTCGTCTTCAGAAATCAAGGGACGATCGTAGCGAAGGTTTTCGTTGATCGTGCCGTTGAACAGAAAGTTCGCTTGAAGAACGAGAGCCATTTGCTGGTGAAGAGATTCACTGGTAGCAAGACGGGTGTCCTTCTCATCCAGAAAAAGACGCCCTTCGGCCGGCAAGTAGAATCTAGCGAGAAGCGAAAGCAAAGTACTTTTACCGGAGCCGGTTGCACCTACCAGCGCAACGTTAGTCCCGGCGGGAATCTCAAAGCTCACGTTCTTCAATACGGGTTGGCCGGGCAAGTAGGAGAACGAAACGTTCTCGGCACGTACGCGGCCTTCAAGCGGCGGGAGATCCAACGCGCCCGGGACATCGACAACTTCGGGTTTTTCGTCGAGGACCGAGAGGACGCGCTCAGCACCCGAGCTTGACACAATCAGCTCGTTAAAAAACGCACCGAAGTTCGTTGCCGGCATCATGAACCATTCCCAATAGAGAGTGACCGCAACGAGATCGCCGGTTTGCATTTGTCCGGTGACGACACGGTAGCCTCCGTACAAAAGCACGATCGCCTGACCTAAGAAGCGCACCCATTGAAGTGCCGGTTGGAACAAGCCATTTTGTTTACTCACTTCCATGTGGTTGTGGACATTCAGATCTTGGAGCTCATTGAAGTGAACGAGGTTCTCCTCTTGCCGATTAAAGGCCGCAACAACGCGCGCACCTGTGATGTTCTCGGCTTGGTTCGCTGACACATTTGCGGCATCTCGGCGAAGATTTTGCCACGAGCGGCTTAACCTTTTCCCGTAAGCGAAATTCAAAAGGGTCATCAGAGGCGCAAGCCACACGACCGCAAAGAACATGTGGGCGTCGGTCGTAAAGATCATCGCCGCTGAGAAAATCAAAAACGCTAAGTTTGACGTGACCGTGTTTGGTCCCCAAATCGCAAGGCCTCGGAGCGAGTCAAGATCGCTTCCGAACGCGGCCAGAAGCCTGCCGAGATGGTTGCGATCGAAGAATCGCAGTGAGAGCTTTTGTAAATGCGCAAAAAGATCTTCGCGCAGCTTTGCGAGAACTCTTTCGCCCGTACGACTGGCAAACGCGATTTGAAACCCGTGGAGCGCTTGACCGGAGAAGGCAACGAGCGCCCAAAGTCCGAGGATCTTCGCAACGCCGAGAAGATCAAAAGGAGGAGAGCTCATCTCGTTGATCGCGTTCCCAACGAGACGCGGAGGAATCATGTCGATGCCGGCAAGCGCGATTCCGATGGCGCAGATGCCGACGTAGCGCCACTTCAGGGGCCCGAGCCTCCGTAATAGTTTGAGGAGCGTACGGCGAGACAGGGCGCGGTGATAACTCATGCGGGATTCTCCATGTCGGCATTCGCGCCGAGGAAGAGTCCGGGTTGGCGTTTTTCCTCAGGATTTACGAATGGAAGTTCAGTGAGATCGATGTCCTGCGGCCGCCCGCTGAGTTCGATACGCCCTTGTTTCATCACGAGGACTTGATCGGCCAGTGCCAGAGAAGAAGCTCGGTGCGTGATCATGATGACCGTTCGGCCGGCGCGGAGTTCTTTGAGCCGTTCGCGAATCAGCGCCTCGGTTGAAGCATCAAGCGCGGCCATGGCGTCATCAAGCACCAAGATTTCGGGATCATAAACGAGCGCTCTCGCAAGCGCTAAGCGCTGACGTTGACCCCCGGAGAGTTGAACGCCACCTTCACCGATCCGGGTGTCGTAGCCTTGCGGTAGACTCATGATAAATTCGTGAGCATGCGCCACGCGTGCGGCGGTCTTGAGCATCTCTTCACTCACGTCCGTACGACCATAACGGATGTTGTCACGTATCGACGCGGAGAACAGGAATGTTTCTTGAAACACGAAGCCTACGTGCCGTCTTAAATCGCGAAGAGTGACGCTCGCGATATCCTGACCACTGATGGTAACGCGCCCGGAGCTCGGTGAATAGAATCGCGCGAGTAACGCCGACAAGGTTGTTTTTCCTGAACCGGTTGGTCCAATCAAGGCCGTCACCCGGCCGCCGCGAACCGTAACATAGAGATCGCGAAGAACAGGCTCACCGGCACCGTACGAAAAAGTGACGTTTTCGAATTTGATGTCACCGCGCGAACCACGAAGCAATTCCTTGCCCGCCGTTTGGGGAGTCTCCGCTGCCGAGTCCAAAACTTCGAAAAGGCGTTCGCCGGAAACGATTGCGCGCTGAAAGCCTTCGGCGATTCCGTTGATGTGCTGAAGTTTTCCCAGGATCGTGCCCATCGCCGCCCCTAGAATCAGCAGATCGCCGATCGGCAAGGTGCCTCGTTGAATTAATGCCGAGCAAACGAAAAAAACCGTGATGTGCGAGGCGATCGCCAAGCTTTGAAGAAATGGATTGAGTGTCGCCTGCCATCGAATGACGGAAAGTAAACGGTCGAGGAAGACTTCGTTCTTTTCGTGGAACTTTGCATTTTCGAATCTTGCCGAACCAAATGCTCGCACAACGTGTTTTCCGGCGACGTTTTCGGTGATCACACCCATCATTTGATCGGCGGCTTCTCGTTGCCGGCCGTAGAGAGGACCGGAGCGCTTACTAAAGCGGAAGATCACCCAGCACCAAAGTGGGAGTGGAATCATGGCCGTAAGAACAAGCCAAGGTGAACGCCAGCCCAACAGAAGAACGTAAGCCGATATCGAAACCGTAATATCGAGAATCGAGAGGAGGATCGTGTTGACGAAGCCATGGACGGCATCGAGATCTCCGAGCGCGCGGCTCATCAGTTTACCGCTCGTCATGCGGTCATAAAACGAGAACTCGAGATATTGCAAATGATCGTACGTCCGCTCGCGCATGGAGCGGGCGACGGCCTGGGAGAACTTTGTGTCCCAAACGGATCGGACGAAAGTCATTAGGCTCAATGCGAGTTGCGATGCGGCCATCAGCAAGAGGACCGAGCGAAGATCCTGAGCCGAGGTGGACCCGCCAATTAGCCAATTCCAAAAAGAGCCAGCCTGAGGCTGCGAGCCGAGATTTTGGCTGACTGTCGTCACAACGGGGCTCAAGAAATAAACGGCTACAACCTCCACGGCAATTTTTAAAACCAGAAAGAGTCCGGCAAGAAGCGCAATCCATTTGAACGGTTTTAAAAAACCCATCATGCGAAAGAAAGTCTGAAAAGACTTGCGCCGCCTACTCACGTCGTTCACTGAACTCCTCGCTCACCGAAAAATTCTTTTAGAAGACTCGAACTCTCATCCACATCCAGCAAATCCGAGGGACAGTTCGGTTTGCGACGTGAAAACACATCTTCCCTTTTTCGCGTTTCAGATGTTGAGCAAGATACAAAAGTTCACGCGCGAATGTGTCGAGAGTCCCAAAAAATCGAGAGTGTTTACGGGTTTGTTTACTCTTGCCTAACTATAAGCTTCTTACCTCGCGCGGTGCTATTAGGCGAGTGAGGAGAAGCGCGGCCCAGGGTTGAATCCGCCATCTCCACTAGGTTCATTTTTTAGGAAGGCTTAGCTTTAGAATGGCGAGCGGAACGATTGTTAGGCACATCGCGCTTAGTTTCATTTTCATTTCGTCGGTCCTTTGTGACCGCGCCCGGGGAGATACGGGCAAGGCTTCACCTAATTTCGGGTCAGATTGGCGCATTTCGCAGTTTGCGGTTCAACGAGCGCATGGCCTACGAATGGCTCAGTTCGGTCGCGCGGATGACGACGCCTCAATTTCCGGTTCGTCATCGCTTCCATTCTCCCGCGTGAGTCTCGCCTCATCAGAGGGTGGTCAGACAGAGACGACCGATATGGAGACTCCCTCGGTTGCGGAGCAACCCGGTGCTGACCTTTTGAACTCTCCTCTTATGTCGACCGAAGTGCTCGATGACTACCGGTTTGATCAAGCGCAGGAAGAGTTGCAGGTACAGGAACTTCCCGGGGATTGGGACATTCAGCAATGGCATCTGGCATCCGAAGAAATTTTCAACCTCTCGCCGCGTTTTGTTTTGCAGGCGGATCTCGCCAATGACCGAGAGTTTCGAGAGAGCCGACTCGGCATGATGGTGCCGCTTCATTGGCTTTCGCTTTGGCCGCAATTCCTACGTGAGCGGGGAGTCTTGTTGAGTTTGGGGTGGCTTTCGATGCCGGTAAATCAATTCCAACGGTTCGAAGCGCCTTGGCAGCTCAAATATCTTTTGCGGTTTCCCGTAGCGGGTGATGGATGGCTCAGGAGAATGAGCTGCAGTTTTCAATTCGCGCAGAACGTCGGCGCGACGCAAACAGATTGGGTGATCGAACAGCAACTGAATTTCGCTCTCGCGGGACCCGTGAGCGCCGTCACGCGCGTTGCGTACAATGACTGGGAGACCCCCAGATGGAGATCCCCCTTCTACGGACTTTATTATCTAGCCGAATTTTGAGCGAAGTCTTGCGCTGCATTTTGACGGACGGGAATCATTCCGCCGCTCGCAGCACTTGCTCCACGCTCCATCAGGTTGATGAGGCGATCAGCTTGCGGCGCGAAGATGCCGTAACGGCGCGCGAGGCGAAGGCCTACGTAAGCCGCAATACCGTAGCCAAACCACGACCATTTTGCGCGACGAGCGACGCGAGTTGCAACCGTACCTTTAAGTGCGCTGGCTGCGAGATCAGTAAATGCCATGAATAACCTCCCTAAAGAAAGCCGGCCGCGAATTGCGGTCCGTGAGCTTTATCGAAATTGGCGACCGGTACCTGTTTAATACGCCCAGATGCACGAGGCCTCTGGCGGTCTTGGGAGAATAGAACCATCATTTCCGCAAAAACGATGCGGGAAGGCTTCAAGCAATTGCCATTTCCTCTACAAACAGGTCATCGAGATTACACGTCAATTACTGATTGCGTCCAAGAATAGGCTACATGGGCCTTCTAAGATCACCGTGGGATCTTCTTGGCATCCACTAGTGTTGGTGGATCTCAAAATTTTGTCGGGCAAAATAAATCGGCACCTTGAAGAGTGGAGGGGAATTATGACCAACGCAGGCGACATCTTTGAGATCTTAAAAGCAGAACACGCGGATTTACGCCGACTCTTGGAGGAGGTGATTGAGCCTACTGAAGGCCCGGCTGCGGGGATCCTCGACGCTAAACTTCTTGAGTTGAGATCCGCTCTCATCAGCCATGATCGCGCAGAAGAAGCGGTCTTCTACGAAGCGTTGAAAAACGTTCCCAATCGTACGGAACTTGCCGAGACGAAAGAAGAAGAACACCACATGACCGAAGCGATTCTCGAGGATCTGATTGCGTCGCGCGAAGATTGGGACGCCAAATTAGCTCTCTTGAAAAATCATATGGAAGGTCATATCGCCGAAGAAGAAACCAGCGTCTTTGCGATTATGCAGAGCTCGATTTCGACAGAACAGAGTGAGCAAATGGCACGCAGCTTCGTGCAGCAGAAAGGTGCTTTCCTCCCGATGCATTCGGTGTCGGACCAGCCAGGCGATGCCACATCGACCGTCGTTTTATGAGTATTGTGAGAACATCACGAAATTCCAACTCCGGATGAAGGATGTTGGTGCAAGTCGTCCCATATTATGAGGATGGTAGTGACTGTCTTGCTCACGAAAGGACGCAGCATTCATGGCGCAAGTCTTAGGAAACGAAAATTCGCCAAAAAGCTGGATGCGAGATTCGAACGGAAATGCGGTCGGTGAGTCGGGAAGTGATCTCGAGAGTCGAGTCGTTGGTGATTTCAAGGAACTCATCGTGATCGGCGGCTCGGCCGGTGCCATCGAACTTTTGCCGAATCTTCTGCGCGGCTTGCGGGAGAAAACGGATGCACCGATTTTCGTGGTCATTCACGTATCGCCAGCGTCGGATGGAAAATGGATTCGCGCGATGTCTCGGCAGACCGGGCTCCCGATGAGACCGGCGGAAGCTGACCGCCCCATTCGTCGAGGCGAGATCGTGTTCGCGAAAGGCGATTACCACCTGGTCGTGCACAGTCAGAAGTCCACCTTCGTGCATGGTCCGTTTGAAAATAAGTTCCGGCCTTCCATCGATGTGCTTTTCCGCTCAGCTGCGGTTAAGCATGGGCCTCGCGTCTTCGGAATTCTGCTCAGTGGACTTTTGGATGACGGCTGTGCCGGTGGCCTTGCGATCGAATCGTGCGGCGGCGTTTGCCTAGTACAAGA
>SYLX01000015.1 GCA_005808505.1 Bdellovibrionales bacterium
CCATTTTCATTCACGGTAAAAGTTAACGCCATTATCTCGATCTTCGTTCGGAGTCCACGTGGCGACGCGCCTTCATCGGCGTCGAGCCGATGAAGTCTGAGCACTCGGGGATCTCTACGCATCTTCGATACTCCGAGACCCGCTCGCGCATGCTCCGCACTAGAACGTGCCGCTGGCACCTTCTAGCAGCGGGCACAAGCCCCGACCATTTTCATTCACGGTAAAAGTTAACGCCATTATCTCGATCTTCGTTCGGAGTCCACGTGGCGACGCGCCTTCATCGGCGTCGAGCCGATGAAGTCTGAGCACTCGGGGATCTCTACGCATCTTCGATGCTTCCCAGTAAGCTAACCCATTCCTGCGTCTTGTGACCCGACGAAGAAGTTTACCGGAGCCAAGAATGGTCCGTCTTCGACGCTGCCACGAGGATTAGCGGGACCTGGTCGATAAGCCATTTGTCTCTCCCGCACGCGATTGATGAATGGATCCATTTTTCGGAGCCCAAATCTTTCGATTGCGGCCCTTTGGTTGCAGTTGCGGCAAAGCGTGCGGAGGTTCTTTGGATCATCAGTTCCGCCGAGAGCCCTCGGCAGAATGTGATCGATTTCGAGCGCGTGCCGCGATCCGCAGTTTTCGCATTTGTAATCGGCTTTGCGCACCACTTCGCGAAGGACCTCCGCTTTTGAAACTTTTCGCGGCGCCGCTGGCTCTATCCTTAGTTCACTGATCTTTTGTCGAACGAGCTGTTTGATAAGATCAGATTTCGAAACCTTGGGATTTGCGTGTGCGAGAAGATCTTGCAACTCCTGGAGAAGATCGAGCGTCTCATGGTCAACATCGAGCTTGCGAAGCTTTTCCCGAGGTTCCGGCGAAAAGCTCTGTGCGACCGCAAACGCATCTCGAGTCGCAACTCCGGTCATGGCGTTTAAGACTTCTACTTTTTTCTCAATCGAAAGTGCGCGCCCAGCATTTGCTTCTTGGGTAAATAAAGACTTCGCATCGAGGAGATGAGTCAGTGTCAGCTCAGCAGAATTGAGCTTCTCTTCAATCGATGGCACCGATGCGAACACAGAAAGAGCCGCGATTCGCCGACCTGCTTCGTCAGGACTGTAGCCGAGACTTTCGACGCAGTAGGTTTTTAGCGATTCTTTTCCGTACGCCGAAAAAAGGCGCCTCCTTTGGACTTCGAGGAGATGATGAAAGAGCTCCGTCAGAATTTTACGCTCGGCACGCGCAATTCGAAGAGTTTCGGAATGCAATTCAGTATCAGACAGATGACGAAGATTCATGGCCAGGCTACCTCCGACCGGCATCATACATCGTGTTTTCAATTCGACTTTTTATCCCTCTCACGTTCCATTTAAGGCTTCGCGAACCGAACCACGCGGCGCCGCCGATTTGGAGCACAAGCTGCTGATCTTTAGCCGAATCGTTCGTTTAGTTCACACGCCATCGAGAATTGTGTCTTTGCCTACGCGGAACTCGTTTTCGAGCGAAAACCCTGTCAAGCTTTTTTCTCACTACCCGCAACTCACCAACGCCCGACCAACGTCAGACTGCCCGTTTCCGGCTGAGACGAAACTCCTTTTGGTTCTAAATCGAAAAAGTTGAATCCTCAGGTCACGTATTCTGAGCATTCTCTTCAGCCTCTCAAATGCCAAAAGCAGAACAGGCTCGTACATACGCGCTCGTCTGCAAAAGAGAAATTTAGATGTCGGAGCATCAGGTCAATTCAGCAAGAGGCGCTCAGTCTACGTGTCGTAATTGCGATTCCGGTCATCGGAGTCGTGAGCGTCGCCAAGCTCAACCAAGAAGTGAACGATGCGATTGCGGAACAAATCTCAAGCTTAAAACAGATTCGGACCGCGATGACTCAGCTGGATCAAGTGACGCAAGGAAACGCAGCCGCCTCCGAAGAAGCCGCGACAAGCTCGGAGCTTATGGCTGAACAAGGCGTTTTGTTGGATCAGTTAGTGTCGGAAGTTGGGCTTCTCATAGACGGGTCCACCAAACGGCTTCAAAGCACTTCGCCCGATCACAATCCGGAAAATTACGACGGCTCGGACCAAAATCGATTCTCGCGAGCCGCATAACTCTTTAGGTTCGCGCGGCAGATTCCGCGCTCAATTCTTTTTAACGGACACTCGTCACGCGCTGACGAGGTGACTCGCCGGGCGAAGCTTGTGCTCCACCAACGACACCGTTATAGGTCTTCTCGGTTGAACCAATCTTACGAGCAATGGCAAGATAACCTTGCTCTTCGCGCGTATCCGGATGCAACCCACCGAGCGCTTTACGCTGAAGGCCTGATGGATCCTTCGGAAGCCAGAGCGGCCACGGTACATCTTGATCGATCTTCCAAGATTGAGCAGAAGCGTTTCCGATCACAACCGTCTTATCACCGATTCGCGCCACCAAACCTACGAGCGAACTCCGCTCCAGACCCAATTTATGACCGTTACCGAATGCCGTAAGCAAATACACTTCTGATCCGCAGACAGGAACTTTCGAGACGCGCATGGCGCTGTACGAGACCATAGGTGAGAGACCCGCTTGAATCTTTGTGCTATCGACGAAGAAGACGTCGCGATTCATCGTCTTCTCATCGAGAGTAAAACGCTCAGGATTGATCTGACGATAGTTTGCCGGCGACATGCAGGAGTTCCGCTCGCCCATGCACGCGCGAACCGTGTTGTCCGAATCCGATTCTAATTTCGCTCGCGCAAACGCTGTCGCGACTTTTTCTGACGACCACGATGTCTGATAGACTTGCGTGATGTTGATACCAATGTCTTGTGGATCCGGACTAAAGAAGCTGATGCCCCCGCCTCCACAAGACTGATTGATCTTTTGATTATCGATGTATCGAACGGGCTGAGGATCACGGCCCGAACAACGCATTCTCACGTCGAGGCTTGCACGACGCTTTTCGTTTTTGAAGAGAGATTTCGAAGCACCGTTTGCAGGATTTTCTTTCGATTCCACCGCTGCCATCAATGCGGACGACAGAGCCTGAGCCTGCTTTTCGGCGCGTTGATTGATTCCTGGGTTCGAAACCTGAAGAGTCCCGGCGTTGTTTTGATCTTCATACGCGATCGCAGGGCTATACGTCTTCGCGCCTTTCTGAATGGCCGCGATGATGCTTTTGCGAAGTTTCGCTTCATCGACTTTTAAATCGCCATCGCAATTTGCGCGATCGATTCCCGTTGAGGTCGAAGCGACAGCGGGAGCTGCGGCAGCCGGTGCCTTCGCGGGCGCCGCGGGTTTCGTTGCCGGAACCGCGGTTGTTTGCGCATTCGCGATCGACGTTACGGTCAATCCCGCAAGCAGCAGCAAACTCTGAAATCGGTTTGATGATGTCATTCGCCATCTCCTCACACACATCGACGGACAAAAAACGTGCGTTATGGGAGATAAGTGCAAGTTCAGGGCACAGGCCCGCCTATCTCAAATTGAGACTGCGAGCCCGTTAATTGGAGCTGAGATCGATTCCACAAACCGCCCTGTTCAGGGATTCGACAGGTGATAAGCGGTCTTCGCTTGAATCAAATTAGAGGCTTTGACCCATCTTCACGTGACGGCTTCGGAATTGGTCGGCTTCGACCGGAAGAACGCCCTTTTCGTAGAGCATGATGACCGTCGATCCCATGTGGAAGATGCCGACCTCTTCTCCGCGTTTGATCGGAAGCGGAGGATTGTAGGCCCGCTCCTTCACCTGGCGTTCGGCATGACGATAGCGCGTGGAGATGTTCTGATCGAAAGTCATCGACATGTTGCCGACGTTCGTTGCGGCGACCATGACCAACGCAACTTTGCCTTTTGGTGTTTGGATCATGACGACGACACGCTCGTTGACCGCGAATAAATTTGTGATCGCGTTCGTGCTCCACTCATTGACTGGCCACAACTCGCCGGGAACGTGGCAGCTCCAAATAATCTCGCCATCGACGGGCGAGTGCACGCGGTGATAGTCCGTCGGGCAGAGGTAATAAGTGAGAAAACTTCCGCCCTCAAAAACGACGCTGTAATGTCCGCTCCGGAGAAGCTCGGGGACCTTGTAGTCTTTACCCTTCGCCTGGATCAGCGTTAAGCGGTCGATCGGTCCTGCTTCCGTGATTTGCGCATCCGCCGGATGAACAACACCGGTTCCAATCGGGCGCGCCTCGGCCTTGAGTTTGCGCGTGAAGAGCTCCCCGATCGTCTTGTAATGGCTGATCGGATACTCGGCTTCGTCCATGTTGATCTGGTAGTACTTTGCAAACCATTCCACGGATTTGCGCGCGAGGGCCGGCGGCAATGGCTTATGAACCAGACGACCCACCCAATGGCTGAGATCATTTTTCGGAAGAAGCGGCATCATGACGTCAAAGAGGCGTTCTTTCATAGCCCTCCATCGAAGCCCTTTCGATGCCTTTTTGTCAACGCCCGGTACTCGCTCCGACACTTGTAGCCCTATACCCATACAAGTTCCCCAGTGTACCGCAACGAACTTTTATGTTACTCTTCCGCCTCGCACTTCGAAGGAGTTTGGAGCATGAAAAGCTTCCGCGACCTGAAGGTGGGGCTCGATGAGGATCTAGCTGAGAAGCTTAGCTGGATGGTCCCCAACTATTCGCAATATCGAATTTTACGCAAATCCGTCGACGCTCGCCGCAGCTCCGATCCGCATTACGTTGTATCCGTTGACGTCTTCGAACAGAACGAAGTTCCACCCGCCGAGGCTTTTGAAATCGAGCGCGTCTCGCCTCCCGAAGGTGCCGACCGTCCCATCATCATCGGTTCGGGTCCCGCGGGACTGTTCGCAGCCGTGCGCCTGGTTGAGCGGGGCATCCCGTGCGTTTTGCTCGAACGCGGCTCGGAAGGTGCAAAGCGCATCCAAATGATCAACCGCTTTTGGCGCTACGGTGAACTCGATCCGAACAACAACGTTTGCTTTGGTGAAGGCGGCGCAGGCCTCTACTCGGACGGAAAACTCATCACGCGGATCAAGTCCCCGTACATTCCGTACGTCATGCACAGACTCGTTCAATTCGGAGCACCTGAGGAGATTAAATATCTCTCCAACCCGCATGTGGGCTCAGACCGCATTCGTCGCGTGATTCCGAAAATTCGCGAGTACCTCCGCGCTAACGGCTGCGAGATTCACTTCGATACGCCCATGTCCAAGCTTCTCGTTGAGGACGATCAGGTCGTCGGCGTAGAAGCCGAAGATGGCCGCCAATTCCGTTCTCAACACGTGGTCCTCGCCACAGGTCACTCGGCTGAAGACGTGCTCGAACATTTGCAGGAAATCGGCGTTTTCATGGAGGGCAAGTCATTTGCTCTCGGTCTTCGCATTGAGCATCCCCAATCCGTCATCAACAAGATTCAGTACCGCAAACACGCCGAGCATCCATCATTAGGTGCCGCGAACTATCGCCTCGCGGATCACGATGACGCTACCGGCATCGGTGTTTACAGCTTCTGCATGTGCCCGGGCGGTTACGTGCTTTCAAGCGGAACCTCGCCTGACGGCATCGTCGCAAACGGAATGTCGAACTACCATCGAAACTCCCCGTTTGCGAACGCGGCGATGGTTGTCGGCATCGATCATCCCGCCCGCTTCGGAAAAGATCTCTTTGGAGGCATGAAGTTCCGCCAAAACCTCGAGCAAGGCGCTTACCAAGCGGTCAAAACCGCCGGCGGCACGAGGGAGATTCCCGTGCAAAACGTCGTCGACTTTTTGAAAGGTCGCAGTGGTGATGCATTGAAGTCCTCTTCGCCTTCGGGCGTGGTACCTACTCGTCTCGATCTTCTTCTCCCGCCGGACATCGTCGAGCGCATGCGCCACAGCTTAGAGAAGTTCAACACGCAGATGCGTGGCTACATTTCTCCCGAGGCGCAGTTCCACGGTGTGGAATCGCGCACGAGCTGCCCGGTTCGCGTCACGCGGGATCCGCAAACGCTGCAGTCAATATCACATCGCGGGCTTTACCCTGCAGGCGAAGGCGCGGGGTATGCGGGCGGAATCACGTCGGCCGCATGCGACGGCATTCGCATCGCCGAAGCGATCGTCGAGCAGTTTGCATCGCAGAGAGTTTCAGCGACTTGAAGCTTCGTTCCCGATGAACGCGTCCGGAACAAAACGAGAAAGTTTGGCGCGCAGCCAAGCCGGATCGAGGAAGATGAGATAAGTCGAAATCATCGCAAGCGAGAAGAAGAAAAGTCCCACCGTCACCGCGATCATCGTGTGCAGAAGCGCACCGAACAAAAGCGTCCAGCGCTTCGCTACCTTCAGCCACACGAGCACCGGAAAATAGATCTCAAAAATTAGCGTTGAGTAGGTCATGGCGGCGATCAAGAGCGGAACGCTCTTAAGCCAACTCGTATCAAAGAGCATGATCTGCTGATTACCTAGGACTGCCCAGACGGCAGTGCCTTCCCACCAGCTATTGCCTTTGAGTTTCTCAAGCCCCGTGAAGCCGTAAATCACGCAGAGTTGGATCTGAATCAACCGCACGCCGACTGTCGAAAAGATGTGGCTTACGGGTTTGATCTCGCGCGGCTGACCTTTTGCGAAGTAGGAACGCAAACTAAAGCGTCGATCGTTCTCGGTAAACGCGAGTCCGAAAAGAAAGAACGTCGAAACGAGATCCGCTCCGTATATGATCGAAAAATTTCGCTGCATGAACGCGAGGTGAAGAATCAGCGTAAGGCACGCCATCCACCTTCCCCAAAGCCCAAGCATCAAAAGAAGAATAGTAACGAGAAACACGACGTGCAGCCCTAGGCTCAACGCAGGCGTCGTGGGATACCAGGTGAACAGCGGCTCGTAAAACTCGGGCACGATCTTCATCGCGTTTTCGGCTGAGATGAAACCTTCATCCGTGAAGAAAAATCGCCAGTCCTTGATTCGCAGCGAGTACATGATCAAAAGATTGAGACCGAAGACAAAGCGAAACACGCCGACGGGTAAAAACGAAATCGGTCCAAAGAAAAACCGATCCCAACTGTTCCAGATCGCATGGACGAAATTTTTCATCCGCGCGCCCCTTCCGGACAAGCATACCGACGTCTCGGAAGATCGATTCTCTCGGCCATGTCCTTGAATTCGGCGTACTCACCGACTCTTTCAACATCTTCGATCTTTTCGAAAACAGCCTGAATCACGACAGACTTCGCCGTTGGATTCTCGCGACAAAGAAACGGCACGAAATAGTTCTCGAGTCGCTCTTCATTGAGAGCAAAAAATCGCATGCCGAAGAGCCTGCGACTCCAGCCTTCATCCCACGTGTGGCCTTTGCGCGCCGGTGGATACGTTTTAGTTTCGGGGACTTCATCATCAGCCCCTGTCTCAAGCTCGTACTCGAGGTAGAACATAGGGCTGGGCGCTGGCGAGAAAAACTGCCAGGTCGTATTAAAACCGAGGGTGTTTGCGTAGGGAATGAAGTAGCGCGCAAGGCGCCGGCCGGCAAGCGAGCTTGCGACCGGCAGGAGGAGCACGGTGATGAGATGATAAACGAGAAAAACTGAGAGTCCGATTTTGAGTGCCTTCATTTTCTGGTCCTCAAAAAAGGATCTCCCGATCGATTACTTCTCGTCTTCTTCGTTCCAATCTTCGTTACCGATGAGATCATCACCCGCGTCGTCGTTCTCTGTCCACGCGAGATCATCGGCAGAGCCTTCATCCTCACCGTCTTCGTTTGAAGTCGGTGCGTTCGCGGCTACTTGGGCTTCTTCAGTAAGCGCTTCGAGCTGTTCGCTGAGTTCAGGACCCGGCTCAGTCGCGGACTCGCCATCACCCGCAGGAGCTGCAGCTTCGGCGCCATCGGCAGCTAGTTGTTGATCAGCTGGCATCGCCATCTTCGCGTCGTAACGATCGAGCCAACGACGATCTTTTTCTTCGACGAGTTCACCGAGGACTACGCGTTCACGGATATCTTGCGCGCGTTCACGATCACGGCGCTCACGCTCACGCTGCTTTTCCTGCTCGAAGAATTCCGTCGTCGTATCGACGGCGGATAGCTGCTCGTTGATTTTAGAAAGTTCGTCTTCACCTTCCGAATACGTTCCGGCGATTTGCTGGGCCATCGAATCGGTGATGTCGGAAAGCGTTTCTTTTTCTTCGACTTCGCCGATACCTTCAGGGATCAGCTCGTCGATCTCGCTCAACGTCGGAAGCTCTTTCAAATTGCGGAGACCAAAAATCTCCAGGAACTTCCGAGTCGAACCGTACGCCATCGGCTTACCAGGCAAATCGCTCTTTCCTTCAAAGCTGACAAGCCCACGCTCCATAAGTGCGCGGAGCAAGTGACCACTCTCAACGCCGCGAATCTCGTCGATCTCGTGCTTCGTGATCGGCTGTTTGTAGGCAACGATTGCCATAACTTCGAGCGCGGGGCCCGACAGACGGAACGGACGAACCTTCGCCAAGCGACGAAGGAAGTCCATGTTATCCGATTTCGTGCGGAGCTGGTAACCGCCATGGACTTCTTCAAGTGAAACACCGCGAGTAGCGCCCGCGAACTCACTTGCGAGTGAGTCGAGTGCACGCATGATGTCTTTCGTGCGGACGTTTGTGCCTTTGAAGATCTGCTTGATCGTTGCAACCGACACAGGCTTGTCGGTCGAGAACAACAAGCTTTCAATGATGGAGATCAGCTGTGAGGCTTCGATAAACTCAGTCGGTTCAGGATCCGCATCGTTTTCGGCCGCGTCGAGTTCTTCGCCCATCGCCGACATTTCGGTCTGACCCATCTCGGCTTGGGACGTGCCACCTTCAGCCGAGGCGGTTTCGCCCATTTCCATTTGGGTCATTTCGCGCGCCGGCTCATCGCCAAGCACGGTGTCGGCGGTCGAGATCGCCTCCGGTTGGTCATTTGCCAAGAGAGTCTGATCGATTTCCTGGTTCACGCTAACGCGTTCTTCGTCGATGACGTGACCGAGCGCTTGCTCCTCGATCTGATGATCTTCAGCGACTTCTTGAGCTTGGTACGCCTCTTCAACCGCCTCAGGAGCCGGAGCTTCTGCGTGGAGTTCGGCTTCGTCCTCCGCTTTTTCGTCGGCTTTTTTCTTCTTCGATTTTTTAGCTTTCGACTTACCTTTAGCCTTGGCGGAAATAGCTTCTTCATCGCTTGCCGCTTCGGCTGCGGGTTCAGCGACTTCCGCCTGATCTGCCATGAGCTGTTCAGAGGCTTCGGCGTCAACACTCGGAGCTTCCGTCTCGGCTGATGCTGATGCCGCTGCTGAAGCCTCGGCGACGTCTTCGCTGAGTTGCGACGCTTCGACGGGCTCTTCTTGTGATGACTGCTTCTTCGAGACCGTCGCGGCCACTCGGCGCGCAAGCTCTTCGAAAGCGCTTAACCCAGAAGACTCGTCATCAGATGTTTTTTCAGACGATTCGCCCAACGATTCAGTAGAAGCCGCTTCGACGAAATCGAGATTGGAAGTTTCCGGAGTCCAGCTAATCTCTTCCGCAGGATCTTGTGCGGGCTCGTTCTTTTTCTTCTTTGATTTTTTCTTTTTCGGCGCAACTGATTCTGCCGGCTCTTCGCCTGGGGTTGCGTCGGCTTTGAGCGGAGCTGCTTCAGCCGCCTGGCGTTCAGTTGCCGCGTCGGAAGCTTCAGTCGATTGATCTTCTGATTTTGTCGTCTCTTTGGCTGGTTCGTCATCGAACAGCAAACCACCGAGGGCTGCACCCGCGCTGCGAATCAGATCGCTCACGTTGGGACGAGAGCTATTGGCGGCATCTTTATCCGCTGATTTCTCAGAGGACTTTTTAGAACCCTTCGGAGTTTTCGACTCCCCTTCGAGTTCTGCGCCGTCTTTATCTTTATCGATGTCCGCCATCGTGTTGCACCCTTTTCAACTCGTTACAGCACTAAAAATCTAATCAAACTTGAGCGTCGTTGCCTGGATCAGGCTCGCGATCAGTATCCGAGTTCAAGTCGAGATCCAGATCAGCTATGTCATCAGAGTCAAACTCTTCGAACGAACCAGTAGCTTCCGCCGTCTGATCAGGCGCCGTGACCGAACCATCACGCTCACTTTGCTCAAGTTCGGCCTCAGCCGCGAGAATGTCGTCATCTGACGCCATCTGCGCATTGTCCGCGACGGAAAGAGCCGTGAGATCTTCAGCTCGGATCTCTTCGAGCGGAATCGCTTCAGGACCATCGAGCGAAAGTTGCGTCTGCTCGCCAGCCGCAGGCTCGGCGGTCATCGCTTCTTCCATGTCGATCTTCTCTTCCATCGCTTCGTTGATGATCGATTTAGCCACGGCTTCTGCATCGGCCGAGTCGAACTCTTGAACGCGCTCAAGAACGTTTCGTTCGATCGTTTTTTGCGGATCGACGTAGATATCGCCGTACGTTTCGTTTTGGAAAAGAGAAACGTAACCCATGCGTCCGAGTTCAAGCAGCGAGAGGAAGGTCACCAAAAGACGCGTGCGCTGCGAGCCTTCCCCGAGTTCCACAAGCTCACTCATCACGACGCGAGTTCCGACGACGAGCCGCTCTTTCATCTCCATCACGCGAGCGGCGATCGAGATCACTTTCGTGCGAACTTTGTGAACCGCTTTTTGCGCCTTACGAACCGCTTTGCGGTAAGCCGCGATCAAAGAGAAGAGACCATCGTCTTCGGTGATGACGGCACCGGGGTCGTCGCCGCGAAGATCTTCGCGAACGCCGCGCGGGAACACGTCGCGCCCCAAAAGCGGGCGATCATAAAGTTTTTTGGCCGCTTCTTGATAGCGTTGATATTCGAGAAGTTTTTGTACGAGTTCTTTGCGCGGATCTTCGACTTCGACGACTTCGCCTTCCTCATTGTACTGAGGAAGAAGCATCCGTGATTTGATGTGGATGAGCGTAGCCGCCATGGCGACGAATTCGCCCGCAACCTCGAGATCGAGCTCTTTCATCATGCGGATGTATTCGAGGTATTGGCGCGTGATCTCTCCGACGTTGATGTCCATGATGTCCATCTCTTCCTTGCGGATGAGATAGAGGAGCAGACCAAGTGGGCCTTCGAATTGCCGTAGATGAACTAAGTAAGCCAACTCACACCCTTTCCAAAATCGATCGGTGCCATCGTCGATACGCCGCCAAACGCACTAAACAAATCGAGATGAGCCAGGCGGAGTGCCGCTACTAGCTTGAGGGTCAGAACTCTCCCGAACCGGAAAGAAACCCTGTCCACTCTTTGATTTGCTCCATCGTTTCACGGGCGTGTTTTCGCGCGCGGCGACACCCATCGGCGATGATTGAATCAAGCGTGTCCGCGTGTTGCAACAATTCTTTCTTTTTCTCGCGAGGTTTTGCCACTAACGCGTTGATATTCTCGCCCAATTTCCCCTTGCAGTCGCCGCAACCGATCCCGGCCGTGCGACAGCCTTCTTCGACCCACGGCAGATCTTCGGGCTTCGAGAAGAGTTTATGGTAGCTGTAAACCGGGCACTTCGTGGGCTCACCGGGATCCGTTCGGCGCACGCGTGCAGGATCCGTTGGCATTTTACGCAGGTTTTGCTTTAGCTCGTCTTCCTCTTGCGTGAGGTAGAACGTGTTGCCGTACGACTTCGACATCTTGCGACCGTCTGATCCAAGAAGCGTCGGCGTCTCGGTGAAAATAGGCCGCGGCTCCGGAATCGAGCCACCGTAGAGGAAGTTAAAGCGACGCACGATCTCGCGCGAAAGCTCAAGGTGCGAAACTTGATCGTGACCGATCGGCACGTGCGTTGCGCGATAGATTGCGATATCCGCTGCCTGTAGCGCGGGATAACCCAGACGCCCCAGATTGTGCGTATCGTTGTCTTTCGCTTCTTGCTCAGCATCTTTCCAAGTAGGAACACGTTCAAGCCAACCGAGCGGCGTGATCATCGAAAAGAAAGTGTAGAGTTCAACGTGCTCAGGCACGCGCGATTGGATAAAGACAACGTTCTTTTCGGGATCAAGTCCCCACGCGATCAGCTCAGCGTAGTTATCGCGCGCAAAGTGCTGCACATCGTGCGGCGTTTTGTAACTGCTCGTCATCGCGTGCCAATCCATGACACCGTAAAATCCGAAATATTCTTTTTGAAGTTCGAGCCAGTTTTTGATCGCGCCGAAGTAGTTGCCGATATGGTAGCGACCCGTTGAACGGGCGCCACTCATGATCACGCTTCCCTTGGGAGGCTTTTCGCTTTGGGCGCGTTTGACCTGGAGATCTGAACTCGAAAGTCCTTCGGATGTCATAAACGGGCGACTCCTTGAGCGACGTAATCGAAAACGTTGAGGATCACGCTTGCGGGGCCCCAGATGATAGCCATCGCGCCGCTAATAAACAAAATCAGGAGCAGCATCGAAGTGTACTGTTGCATATCTTCGAGGCGATCGTTGACTCTCTGAGGGAGAAAACGTGCGAGAACTTTTCCACCATCGAGCGGATGAAGCGGGATCATGTTGAACACCGCAAGCACCACATTGATGACGATGAAGATCTTCATCACGTCGGAAATCTCTTTAAGACCACCTTCGCTCGGAATTCCGTAGAACTTCACGAACAGTCCGTATGCAATCGCTCCGATCAACGCCAAGAAAAGATTCGAGAGCGGACCCGCAAACGCGATCCAGAACATGTCGGCCTTCGGATTTTTGAGATTGCGCTCATCGACCGGCACCGGCTTCGCCCAACCGAAAAGAGAAGCTCCCGTCGCCATCCCGATGATCGGAAGAATGAACGTTCCGAGCGGATCCGCATGAGCCATAGGGTTTAGGGTCAAACGCCCCATGACCTCGGCCGTGCGATCGCCGCGAAGTCGCGCTACCCACCCGTGAGCGAACTCGTGGAAGCAGAGCGCAAACAGAAACGGTACAAAGCTTTTCATGACCCGGAACGCGGTCTCAATAAGGTCGAAATTTTGTGACATATTTGAAAACCCTAGCGGAGTACCAGCCCTGTGTCCAGTTGGCCTTCAGTCGATCAGGTTCATTTGCCTGCATGGATGCTTACTCTGTAAGCTAGCGACATCACGGCCATTGCGCGCGAGAGGATTTTGCTGAACCGATGGGCATTCGACACTTGAAACACTCCATGATGCGCCGTGCCCCTTGGCTCGCAATAGCGGGCTTACTGCCGTGTTTGCCGCTGAAATCTTGGGCAGCTTATTCGAACTACAATTCCGTCCTCTTGGGCGAACGAGCGAGCGGAATGGGCGGAGCATTTACGGCTCTGACCGATGATCCCGCCGCGACGCCTTTCTACAACCCTGCGACAACGGTTCTCACCTCCGGCCATAGCTTTTCGTCGACGGTGAACGTCTACAACAAGTACGTGACCAACATCGGCGAAGGCCAGGACTTCGCCGAAGCTCCGCAGCGCTTAAACCGTGGAGGCTTCAGATCTCTCCCCGCCGCGAGCGGAACGATCCTCAATTTTAAAAGCTTCGCGTTCGGCCTCTCGATCCTCGTCCCGGATTATGATTTTTACTCCGGCCAGATTAAGGGCACGGGCGATACGACGGCGTTCGTCAACCGCGTGGACGAAACTCTTTGGATCGGGTCGACCTTTTCCGCACGCATGACGAGGGAAGACGCCCTTGGCTTAAGCGTGTACTACACGGCGCGAAGCCTTTCGATGACATCATCGGATCGAAGCTCGTCGGCCGGAAGCGCCGTGCTTTCGAACGAAGAAAAAAACCTCACGGCGAATGCTGTCGTCTCCATCTTTGGCTATCACCGGAAACTCACGCCGCTCTGGTCGGTTGGAGCGAGTTACCGGCTGCCCTCTCTCCCCGTCGCAGGAGAAGCGGCGTACTACCGTTCTGTCACGACCACTTCGCCTTATACCTCGGATGTTTTGAATCGCAGTAACCTGCGTGCCATCACGAAGATCCCTTCGAAGTTTTCTCTCGGCATCGCTCGCGAAGATAAAGGGAAGAACACATTGAGCCTCGATCTTTCCCTTTACGAGGGAATTTCGTATCGCGATCTTCCCGAACTTCCGGAAGGGGCTGAGCAGATCGATCACCTCCAAACGTTGAATATCGCTGTTGGCTACGAACAGGTCATCCGCGAGTGGCTGAGCTTGCGCCTTGGATTCTTTACGAACCGCTCGTCGCACCCGTCCCCGGATCTGAACTCAAACCTCAGACAAGGCGATAATATCGATTTAAAGGGTTTTTCGGCCAATTTCAGCGTGCGCACGAAGGAAGGGACTCGCTTCACTTTCGGCGGCTACTACAACGAAGGAAAAGGAAACTCCACCCAACTCGTCGGCCAGCAGCTCGCGATACTTCCCAAGAGCCAGCAGGTTTTTACAATGCTCGTGGCTACGGGCTTCGCTTTCTGAGGGATATTTCGGTGAATAAATTCTCGCTTCTACGGGATGGCGCTGAGCGCTTTGACTGCCTGACGCCCACTCCAGTAAATGGTTTGCGATGTATCAGAAGTTTGTGATCGGCACTCTCACTACCGTCAACGCGATGATCGGTCCTATCGGACCGGCTCCGGACCCGTATCAGTCGCTCTACCGTTTGGATGTCGGCGGACATGGCGCATGCGCGGCCGTTCAGAGCAAGCCGGGCCTCTTGGTCATGAAGATCGAGAAAGTCGCCGACACGTACTTCAAACTTCTGATCAACGGCCAAGCCTGCTCGACAGGTCCCGCTTCTCAGCCGATCGCAATGTCCTACAACTTGCCGTCGGAGCTGTTGGACGCGGAATTCATCGATGGCCTTCCGACGGGCGCAAGTTACGTCGTTCACGGACTTCCGTCGAATGAGGGCGAGCGGAAGAAGACGAGCCTCAAATTCGTCAAACGCGAAGCTGTCGGCGACGCAGTTCCGGTGGAGATCGAGTGGCTCCCGTCGGCTGACGGCCGCACGGAAAAAAAGCCCGTCACCATCTGGGTTCGCAAGGCGCTCCGCTCGGGCGGACTCCTCTGGACGAAACTCCACCTCACGGATTTAAACACGCTGGTAGCGTCGCTTCTCCATCGTGACGAGCTGCCGGCTTCTATCGGCATCGCCAACGAAATTCGCCCTGGCGCTCAGGGTCCGAAGCGGATTCGCTGACATTGGTTGGCGAGGTCGGCGGGCTTGTGGACGGCGGAAGTTGATTCCTCCGCTTCGGTTTCGCGCTGCATCCCGGGAAGGTGCCAGGCACCTTTGTGCAGCTCCGAAGCAGTTCATCTAATTTTGTTTAATGTATTTCCCTGTGAAGCTTTAAAGATCGGGATGCGCCGCTTCTGCAAAAGGAAACTGGTACCTCCGGATGCGCGCTGCATCCCGGAAAGGTGCCAGGCACCTTTTCGCAGACACCTTCGCGTGCCCCCTCAAACGATCGAGCGGATCTTTGCGGCGATTTCGCCGATGCTTGAACCGGGTCCGAAGACGGCGGCGACACCTGCCGCGATAAGCTTCTGTGCATCGTCCTCGGGGATGATTCCGCCAACGAAGATAGGCTTTTCGAGGTTCTGCTTTTTTAGTAATTCCTGAATCGCGGTCACGAGCGGAATATGGGCGCCCGAGAGAATCGAGAGCCCGATGATGTCGACGTCTTCTTGCAGGGCCGCGGAAACGACCATCTCCGGCGTTTGATGCAATCCCGTGTAGATCACCTCGAAACCCGCATCCCGCAGCCCGCGAGCGACGACCTTGGCCCCGCGATCGTGTCCGTCGAGGCCCGGTTTTGCGACGAGCACGCGGATGATAGTTTCGAAGTCACTTGTTGCGGTAGGTGCCGATGCGTTCATGGTCTGTTTTCCCTGCAAAGACTTGATTTCACGGAAGACTACTACGATGATCGGAGCCCGATCAACGGAGGAATCTCAATATGTCCGACGCAATGGCGCGCCCTGCAGTGACCACCCTTTCCGAAGACGAACTCGCGTTCCGCGACGCAGTTCGCGAATTCGCCGAAGGCGAAATCAAACCCCTCGTAGTGAAGATGGATGAAGAGGCGCAGATGGATTCCGCCCTGATTCCCAAGCTCTTCGAAATGGGTTTGATGGGCATCGAATCGCCCGAACAGTACGGTGGCGCAGGCGGCACGTTCTTCATGGCATGCCTGGCGATCGAGCAGCTCGGCCGCGTAGACGGCTCGGTCTCCGTTCTCGTCGACGTTCAAAACACGCTCGTCACCAACGCGTTCATCCGCTGGGGTACGGACGCGATTAAACAAAAATATATGCCGAAGCTCGCACGTGAGTGGATCGGCGCTTACGCACTTTCTGAAAGCACCTCTGGCTCCGACGCCTTCGCTCTTAAGCTCCGCGCAGAAGACAAAGGTGATAAGTGGGTCTTGAATGGCTCGAAGCTCTGGATCACGAACGGGAACGAAGCGTCAGTCTTCCTCGTGTTCGCGAACATGAACCCTGCCGCCGGCTACAAAGGCATCACAGCGTTCATCGTCGAAAAAGGCTACAAAGGATTCACGGTCGGAAAGAAAGAAGACAAAGTCGGCATTCGCGCCTCGTCGACGTGCGAACTTCTCTTCGAGAACTGCGAAGTTCCGAAAGAGAACATCCTCGGCGAAGTCGGCAAAGGCTACAAGATCGCGATCGAGACGCTCAACGAAGGCCGCATCGGCATCGGAGCGCAGATGATCGGGATCGCGCAAGGTGCTTACGACGCCGCTCGCGATTACGTCAAAGGCCGCGAACAATTCGGAAAGCCGATCGCGCAGTTCCAAGGCATTCAGTTCCAACTTGCGGAGATGCGCACGCAGCTCGAAGCGGCACGCCTCATGGTCTACAACGCCGCTCGCTTGAAAGACGCAGGCGAAGACTTCATCGAACAAGCCGCGATGGCAAAACTCTTCTCGTCGCGCACAGCAGAGAAAATCTGCTCGATGGCGATCGATCTCTTCGGCGGTAACGGCTTTACGCGCGAATACCCTGTCGAGAAGTTCTGGCGTGATGCGAAGATCGGTCAGATCTACGAAGGAACAAGCAATATGCAGCTTCAGACCATCGCGAAGATGGAGCTGAGCTAATCACTCTTCCTCTCAGGCCGCTTCGGTCCTTGTGACGGAAGCGGTCTTAAGCCGCCTTCAGATATTTCTTCAGGATTTTTTCGAGAAGCTCAAGGTTCATGGGCTTCGCGACTAGATCGTTCATCCCGACATTCATGCAGGCTTTGACGTCGTTGCTGCTCGAACTCGCGGTCATTGCGATGATCGGGATCGCGTTGGGATATTCTTTTTCGGAGCGGATGGCGCGCGTTGTTTCGAAGCCGTCAAGCTCCGGCATGTAACAATCCATCAAAACGAGATCAAACTTCTGCGCCTTCAGAACTTCGAGTGCCGCTTTTCCATTTTCGACGGCCTCAGCCTCGTAGCCCATGCGCTTGAGCTGACGGAGCGCCACTTGCCGGTTCACCGGATTGTCTTCCGCAACGAGGATCCTCAAGCCTGCGCGAACCGGCTCAACGCTTGCTTTTTGATTTTCGCTCGCGAGTGATCTTGCAATCTGCTGAGTGAGACTTGCGAGCGAAACCTGAAGGAGCGAAAGCTCCGCCACCGCATTAGGCGAAAGCTTCTCATTCTTCAAGGCGTCTTCGACCTCGGCAGAAAGTTTCGTCAGAGTCTGAATCTTAGAATTGAAATCGCTCATCGCTCAAACCTTCTTCGAATCCGAAAGGCGTTTGGAATAAAGACTTTTGATCGATTCGATCTCTTTTTGGTGCTGGAGATCCTTTTGATTCAGCTTCACGTTCGATTCTTCTTGAGTGTCGACCACGCGCTTTTGCGCCTCCGCACGCACGCGATCAAGTTCCGTGCGATGCGTTTCGCGAAGCTCACGAATCTCGTCGCGGTGGCGCGTTTCGTTTTCACGTTGGCGCTGCTCGTATTGATCCTTGAGCTGACTTAAGACTTCAGTTCTTGTTCCGCGATCGCTGATCCGTGCCATGCCAATTTAGGATAGCACGTGCTTTCAGAGACTCCAGACCGCGCGCTCACGCCTGGCTTTGAACTCGACTTTGGATGGTCGAGGTTGAGCGTTTTTCTTTCCAGCGACGCAAGCTCCAGGCCAGAAAAGCGCCGAGACCCGCGCCAATCAGATTCGGCAAAAGGTCCACGATGCGGGCGTGGCGGCCCGCAATCACGGTTTGCTGAAGCTCGATGAGAATCGTGACGACGATTAAGGCAATAAGAGCCTTGCGAGTTTTATCTCTCTCAAAAAGACGCATCACGAGCGGAAAGAAAAATAAAAACCAGAGGACATGTCGCCACTTCTTCACGGCGATCCACACGGCTTTTCCGGTGAGCGCCCACTCAACTTCGAAAGTCTTGAAACCCATACGCACGCGCGGGTCGTGCGGCATGAAGCTATGGAGAAAAACGAACGTGAGCAAAGCGGCAAGTGCGTAGTGCTCTAGCCGCGGCTGCCAAACCTTCTTCTCGCTCATGTCTGGCCCACGATTTGCGATTCTCGCGCAAGAGTCTCCACGATCGTGCGAAACCCGGTCAGCAGAGTTTCCCACGGCATCGACGGAAGCCCCTCTTTACCGACAATCTGTTCTGGTAAGAAAGGCACGTGAATGAAGCCGCATTTGCGACGAGTACGTAGGTTTGATTCAAGGACTTTGTAGAGCAAGTAGTTGCAGACGTAAGTGCCGGCAGAATTTGAAATTTTAGCGGGCACGCCGACCAGAGCGAGTGCCGCGATCAGTTCGCGATTTGGAAGCGTTGAGAAAAAGGCATTCTCCCCGTCCCCTTCGATTTTCAAATCTCGAGGCTGAGAGCCTGCGTTGTCGGGAATGTCTGCATCCAAACAGTTGATCGCGACGCGCTCAAACTCGATGGAGGAACTTCGGCCTCCGGCAAGGCCGAAGCTTGCAACAACGTCGGGGTCGAACGTGCGAATCTCGTTTTGCAACTTGGCGAATGCATCTTTGAAGGTTACGGGAAGAATGACTCCCCGAACTTCGACGTTTGCTGGTTTGGGAAGTGTCGCGAGCGCCTCGACAAGTTTTGCCGTCGGGTTAACGCTCGCACCACCAAAAGGCTCAAAGCCCGAAATCAGAAGCCGCATCCGTGCTCTCCTGCTAATTCTAATTACAAGTTCCGTCGGTACTGGCCACCGACTTCGTAAAGCGCTTGGGTCATTTGGAAGAGCGAACAAACACGAGCGGCATCCATCAAAGCCGCGAAAACGTTTTCGCCCGCGAGAGCTGCACGCTTTAGATTCGCGAGCTGCTTTTCGGCTTCCGACTTGTTCGAGCCTTGGTACTGGTTCAAGCGATCGAGCTGCGATTGCTTCTCTTCGTAAGAAGCACGCGCAAGTTCAATCTTCGGCGGAACGTAACCAGCTTCGAGAGTCTTCGGATCAATGAACGTGTTTACGCCGATGATCGGAAGATCGCCGGAGTGCTTCATGTGTTCATAAAGCATCGACTCTTCCTGAATCTTCCCGCGTTGGTATTGAGTTTCCATCGCACCCAACACGCCACCGCGCTCGTTGATGCGTAGGAACTCTTCGAGCACCGCTTCTTCCACAAGATCGGTGAGCTCTTCCATGAAGTACGAGCCCTGCATGGGATTTTCGTTCTTAGCCATGCCGAACTCTTTATTGATGATCATCTGAATCGCCATCGCACGGCGGACACTTTCTTCCGTCGGCGTTGTGATTGCTTCGTCGTAAGCGTTCGTGTGGAGCGAGTTACAATTGTCGTAAATCGCAATCAACGCTTGAAGTGTCGTGCGTATATCGTTGAAGTCGATCTCTTGAGCATGGAGCGAGCGACCGCTGGTTTGGATATGGTACTTGAGCTTCTGCGAGCGCTCGGCACCCTTGTAAAGATCGCGAATCGCGACCGCCCAAATGCGACGGGCGACTCGACCGATCACCGAGTACTCCGGATCAAGACCGTTCGAGAAGAAGAACGAAAGGTTCGGGGCAAATTCGTCAATCTTCAGGCCGCGAGCCAAGTAATACTCTACAAACGTGAACGCATTCGAAAGCGTGAACGCGAGCTGCGAGATCGG
>SYLX01000178.1 GCA_005808505.1 Bdellovibrionales bacterium
GCGGCCGCGTACTGCGTTGTCTCTGCGCAAACCGCGTGGCTCAAAAACTATTACCCGGTTGAGTTTTTCGCAGCTCTTTTGTCGACGGAGATGTCGAACACCGACAACATCGTTAAGTACGTCAAAGACGCTCAATCTCGCGGAATCAAAGTCGAGCCTCCGCACGTGAACCACTCAGAATATAAGTTCACCGTCAAAGGCGACACGATGTTCTTCGCTCTCGGCGCCATCAAAGGTGTCGGTGAGGGAGCGGTGGAAGCGATCGTTGAGGCGCGCGAGAGTTTGCCGACTAAACGCTTTGAAACGCTTGATGAGTTCTTCTCGACGGTCGACTTCAAGCGCGTAAACAAAAAAGTCATCGAATGTTTGATCAAGGCGTCAGCGTTTGAAGGCATGGGAGCGCACCAAGCGCAGCTCATGAGTAACTACGAAAAGTTCCTCGATCGCGCCGAACAAGCGCGCAAAGATCGGGAAGTCGGCCAAGGCTCACTTTTCGCTTTGATGGATGACACCGAAGTCAAAGCCGAAGCGGTAAAACTCGAGCACGCCGAGCCGTGGGCTCGCGCCGCAAAACTCCAATACGAAAAAGAAGTTTTGGGCTTTTACTTAAGCGATCACCCGATGGCGGGTCTTTCAAACCTCGTGAGGATTTGGACGACTTGCTCAGTTGATAAACTCATCAATCAGGATGGAGATCGCCGCGTGATCGTGGCGGGTCTCGTGACTCAGTTGCGAGAGATCATCTCTAAAAAAGGATCGCGGATGGCCTTCGGTCAGATCGAGGATCTGACCGGTTCGGTTGAACTCGTTATCTTCCCAGAGGCCTTTGCGAAAAATGAGATGCAGCTTAAGACCGATCAGCCGGTGCTGATTGGCGGCACGCTGAAAAAAGAAGACGACTCAGCAAAGATCATGGTCGATCGCGTGGGACTTCTCGAAGAGATGCTCAAGAAATCAAAGCAGATGACCTTCAAAATCGACGCGACGATGAAGGATCATCTCAACGGGCTCAGTCAGCTCATTTGCAAGTACCCGGGCCCGACCGGAGTCGAGTTAGAACTTGATCTTCCGGAGTTGAAAAAAACCGTCACTCTTGGTGTGCTGGAACCACAAGGTGTGAGTCCCACGAGTGAGTTCTTTGAGGGCTTACATGGACTCTTTGGCCGCACGGATTTTGTCGAAATCCGCGGCTGATCATTTCAGAAGGATGGATGATGATGGCGAATTGGTTCACACGTAAACACCTAGCTACGCTGACTCTCCTTCTCTTCGCCTCACTGAGTGCGATGGCTCAAGATGAACTGCTCTCGCTTACGGGTGAGAGCACTTCCAAAGCAGCTTCAAGCGCCGAAGCCGCTCGTGAAATTCGCCAAGAAGTCGTGGCCAACACGGCCCGCACGCAAGTCATCGACATGATGGGCGAGAAACGCTACGCAAAGAACAAAGGCCAAGTTGAAAGTAAAATCGTGCGCCAGTCGGCGAAATTCATTCCATTTGTAAACTACGGCTCACCCGTACAGCAGCCTGATGGCAGCTGGAAGATGACAGTTGAAATGAAGCTCTCGACGGCTTCCCTCCGCAAAATGGTTTTGGATGCAGGCCTTCTTAACGATGCCGACGGACCTGCGAGCATTTTGCCGGTGGTAGCTTTCATCGATCGCCAAAAAGGCACGAGCCTTCGTTGGTGGCAGGGCGAGCCGAAAGATGAGGCGAGGAAGTTTCTCGTCCAAATTAGCCGTTTGTTTCACGAGAAACTGCAGGTTGAATTGTCGAAGCAGGGCTTCCATATGATCAAGCCTCCCGGCATGCAGATCTCGCCGCTTCCTGAACCCTACCGCGTGGAACGTCCCTCCAATAGCGATTACGCTTACATGAGCGACTTCTTCAACGCACCCATGATCATGAAAGGTGACGTACGCTTCCGCGATTCGCGCGAAGCACCCGGAGTTGCCCAAATTTCCGTAAAGCTTCAAGTCGTTCAAGCGACAACCGGCCGCATGGTCGGCGAAATTTCGCGTCAGTACGCGACCGAACCCGCAGCAACGCCTGGAGCTTACGAAGCGCAGGTCCGCAACAAGCTTTCGAGCGAGCTTCCGGAGATCGCTAAAGATCTGGCGACCCAAGTTCTTGAAGCTTGGCAGCGGGGAACCTTGAATACAAATACGGTTCGTTTAGCGGTTCGCGGTGGGCTTACGCCAAAACAGCTTGCGGATCTTAAAACCGGGCTTCTCGCGAACGTGCGCGAGGTCAAAGGCTTGCGCGAGCGCTACTTCGAAGGAAACCAAGTTTTATTCGATGTTGATTACGCGGGCGAAGCCAACACTTTGACCGATAAACTTCGGTCCTTGCGTCTCCCGACTTTTGAGACTCGCTTAGCCGAAGCCAACGAGCGAGGCTTAAGCCTAGACGTTCGCGCACGCTAAGGGCTCTGACCCAGACCTTCCGTGGCCTCGACTCGCGCTGGATTGTCGAGAGCCTCGCAGACTTGGTATTCTGGGGTCATGAGAAAGCACCAACTCCTCGCGATTCCGTTTGCCGCTATTTTTCTTTCATCGTGCGCGATCATCAGCCCGCGCACCGCAAGCCGCGAGCCGGAGGTTCGTGACGTTCCTTTCCAGGCGCGCCAAAACATCGATCAAGCGCCAAGAAAGCGCGTGATGGTCCTGCCGTTTCTCGATGATTCCTCTCGTTCGAAAAGTGCTTCGCTTGTGGCCCGTGAGGCCTTCGTGCGTGCCCTGCGAAAAACGGACGACTTCCTCGTTGTCGCCAACACGGATTTTCCGAAAGACGTCAGCACCTATCTCAAAAACGGTGAGTACGATCTCGAAGCGATGGCAAAGATCGGTGGCGGGATGGGCCTTGCCGCAATCATCGAAGGCAAGATCATCGAAGTAAAAGCCAAACGCATCGGGGATGAAGTCGGTCTTGTTCGTCAAATCCGCGCGCGCGTTGAGGGCACGGTACAAGTTCGCATGGTGAATACGAAAAACGGCAACATCGGCTTAAACGAAACGCGTACGGCCGATGTCGAAGAGACAACCACCCGAGTAGCTGAACGTGCTTTCAGCGATCGTTTCTTGGAAGAAGATCCGAAACTCATCGAAGCCGTTATCTCCAAAGCCTTTCAGAGCACCATTCCACGCATCGCGCAGAGCGTGGAGAAACTCTCCTGGGAAGGCCGCGTGGCGCTCATCAAGGGGGACCGCGTTTACTTGAATGCAGGTCGTCTCTCGGGCCTTCAGATCGGCGATATTTTGAAAATCACGGAAGAAGGCGAAGACGTTTACGATCCTGAAAACGGTTCACTCATCGGGAAAGTTCCCGGCCGCTTAAAAGGGACGGTGGAAATCGTAAGCTACTTTGGTCGCGACGGTGCGATCAGCATCGTGCACTCAGGCTCGGGTTTCAGAGAAAACGACCGCGTTGAGCTTTATTGAAGACTCAACGGTCTTTGACTTCGCCGAATTATGAGCGCTTAATCTCGGGCCAGAAATGGCCCGTTTTCATTCCGAATTCCTTACACAACTCAACTACGCCGAAGGCCTTCGCGCTCAAGAGCGAGCGCTCATGCAAGTCGAAGCTCGCGGTGATCTTGCGGGCATTCTCCTTGGCTTAGAACATAGCGCGGTCGTGACGCTCGGAAAACGTGGGCGCGTGGAAGATGATCTGCGAGTTCCGGAAGCCGAGCTGTCTACGCGTGGCCTTGAACTCTTCGTCAGCGAACGTGGCGGTCAGGCAACGCTGCATTCGCCGGGACAACTCGTCATTTACCCGTGCGTGAGTCTTAAGGCGATTGGGCTTGGGCCTCGTGACTACGTCCGCCGGGTGGAAACTCTCACGCAAGAGGTCCTTGCCTCTTTAAACATCGTCACGACGCCGAACCCGGAAGAGCCTGGGCTGTATACATCCAAGGGTAAAATCGCCTTTTTCGGCTTTAAAATCGCCCGTGAAATGGCAAGCCATGGCCTTGCGATCAACGTCTCAAATGACCTCTCACTGTTTGACGTGATCCGCTCCTGCGGAAAAGAGGGAGAAGCCTTTGATCAAGTCTCGCGCTACCAAAAGATCGATGTGGAGAGCCTTTTCCGAAGCTGGTCGACTCATTTTTTCGCAAGTTTTCCTGTGTGACATAAGACTTTTACGAAGCGTCCGAATCAGCCGTCCGCCTCACTCCGGAGCTCTCCAAAATCCCCTTCGGGCTGCTTGACGAGGAGGGGAGGTCCAGCTTATTGTCGGCTCTCTGCTTTTCGAATTGGTCCGGTGGCGCAGTTGGTAGCGCGTTCCCTTGACATGGGAGAGGTCACAGGTTCAAGTCCTGTTCGGACCACCAATTTTCCCTTAAAAATTTTTTTCACGAATCCTTGAGCGCGAATTGTCATTCGATTTTGCCGCCGGTTTCGGGCTGTTTTTCGCGCGCTGAAGTTTCTTCCGGGCCACCTAAACGAATTACCTACATGCTTCGCTGAGAGCGAATACGTCCGTGGACCAATCGGCATCGAGAGTGCTTAAGGTTCAACTCCGTAGACGGTTTCAAATCTTAAATTTTGTTGCGCGCGAGGTGCCGAAAGTGAGCCATGCTCGAGTCGTTTTTTAAATTATCGCTGCGCTTGCCATGCTTTCACATTCCGCGTGTGGCGGCTCGCCAGCTAAGTCGACC
>SYLX01000179.1 GCA_005808505.1 Bdellovibrionales bacterium
CGGCTTCGACGGCGGCGTTGAGCGCAAGCAAATTTGTTTGGAAAGCTAGGTCATCGATCACGCCCGTAATTTCCTCGATCAACTTGGAGCTTTCCGTAATTTCGTTCATGGCGCCAAGAAGTTGATTCACGGATGTTTCACCTGCTTGCGCGGCTTCGAAAGCAGTTCCGCTCAGGCCACTTGCCTGTTTCGAGTTTTGAGCGTTTTGGTTGACCATGCTCGAAAGCTCTTCAAGAGACGCAACGGTCTCCTCGAGGCTAGATGCTGCTTCCGAAGATCCTGACGAAAGAGTTTGGCCCGCAGACGTCAATTGACCCGAGGCCGCGTTCACTTGACCGACACTGCTATTGATTTTAGCAACCGTCGCGCCGAGCACGTTGACCAAGCGCGATGCCACGTAGAAGCCGAAACCAAACATAAAGACGAGGGCCAAGCCAGCTGCACCAGCGAGAATTTGTAAGGCGAGCGTGACTTCCGCGTGTGTTTCGTCGGCATCAGCGCGTGTCGTCTCGATGCGTTTCGTATCAATTTGTTTAAGCTTCTCTTCGATGAAACGCGATTCGGGACGAGCCCCATCATTGTTGAGCTTCATCGCGAGCTGATCCGATTCACGATTGTTTTTTTCAAGAAGTTTCAGCGCTTCTTCAACGACTCCCGAGGCCTTCGCAAAACGCGCTGGCACTTCGGAATACAGCTCACTCGCCCAAGGAGCGCTCGGAAGCGCTTCGTATTCTTTTTCCGCCGTTTTGAAATCCTCGATGGCTTTGCGAGCACGACCGATCACCTCGGACCGGCCCTTCGGATCATCCACACGGTTGACCGCCGATTGAAAGTAGGTGCGCATCGCATTCAGAGAGGATTGCATTTGACCGCTGTAAGTCGCCAGCGGGATTTGGACCCGCTTGGAGAACTCGAGCTCATCGCGAAGTTCAGTGACAGTTTTCACCGAGTAGCTCGCCACCACAGCCATTAGAACCGCGGGAACGGCGATCATCGCTAACAATTTTAAACGGAGTCCTTTGAACCAAGATGTCATGTCTTAGTCGCCCCTTTTTGCTGTTCATTCACTTATCGCGGTTTTGAAAAAGGTCTGAAGACGTTTGACCGCAATTAATCGCGTCTGCACCAGATTGATTCGCATCAGTAGTGAAATCTCATGTCAGCCGCTCTGCTCGGCAATGGGCCACTTCGAAGTTCTCAGGCTGAGCCAAACACCGAACCCGACCTTGGTCGGAATCACGACAATCCGTTGGCCCAGCTCCTTATCATCCCCTAAACTCTTTTTCATGAAGATTCGAACCCTTGTCTCTCGCTTCGTTGCCGCGTTCATGATCGCTTGCGCGGTTTTAGGATTTTTGTCGGAAAATGCGTGGTCAAACGGTGCTGATGTGATCATCGGCTTTACGCCAGCTTTAAGCGGTGCCCACATTCTCGAAGGACAGCCGCAGGTACGCACCGTTGAAATGGCGGTAAAAGCGGTAAACGATGCCGGCGGTATCTTCGGACGTAAACTGAAAGTCGTGACGTTTGATAATCATTCGAACGAACTCGGCATGGTCCAAGCTTTTGAAAATCTTTTTGCCGATCCAGCCGCACAGCCGGTCGCGGTGATTTCGACGGTCAAATCTTTCCAGATCGCGGCGATTCATGAAGCGAGTCTTAAACGGAAAGTTCCGGTCATGATGGCGGGCTCAAGCCCTAGTCTGACGGAGAAAAACAATCCATGGATGTTTCGCGTCCGCCCGAACGAAAAAATCGCCGCACGCGCGCTCATTCAATACGCAAAAGAATCGATGAAAGCGAAAAAAATCGGGCTTCTCCATGAGAACGATACTTTCGGAAATGAAGCCGCAAGCCTTGTTGAACGGTACGCGAAGCTCGAGCACGTCACGATCGTAAAGAAGCTGAGCTACGAAGTTCGGGAGCGCGACTTCACCAAGTTTCTTTTGCAAATGAAAGAGGCGGGAGTCGATCTCCTCATCGTCTACGGCACGAACGGTTCAGACGTTGGGATTTTGCAGAGGCAGTACGCCGATATGGGCCGACCGTTTCCTTACTTGGGCTCGTCTTCCAGCGCGCGAAAAGCGACACTCAAAATTTCCCAAAAGGCCGCTGATGGCATCATCGCTGCTTTGGACTTCGTGCCAAACGATCGTCCGGCGGCGAAAACTTACGTCGACACCTATAAGAAACTCTACGGTGACGAACCTGATAGTATCGCGATTTGGACTTACGATAGCGTTATGCTGATCGCAAACGCCCTAAAAAAAGCGGGACCGTCAGCCTCGAGCGAGAAGCTTCGCGACACGCTTCGGGCCGAGAGCTATGAAGGTGTCTACGGCACCTACAAATTCGACGCACGTGGCGACGGACTCTCCGAGTCGACACTCGTAAAAATTGAAAACGGGACGCCTCAGGCCTTGAAAGTCCTCCGCGTCACGCCAGAATAGAAGTTAGAAAGTTTGCGAGATCGATCGCAGCTGAAAGCTAACGGACACGGGACGATGAACATTCAGAATAAACTCTCTTCGGTTCTTTATTACTCGGTGCTTTTCCCTCTTTTCACTTCTTCTGTCTTCGCGGGCTGCGCGGGAGCAGTAAAAACAGAGGCGCCTCCCGTTTCTTCTCAGACGCAGGTAGCTGCTTCGGAAGCCACTCCGGCTCCCGCACCAAGAACTGACCTAAAGAACACGACACCACCGCCGAAACCACCCATCCTGTGCGCAAAAGGTGCTGACGAGCGTGTCCTCGAGGTGGCAGAGAAATCGCCGAAGTGCTTTTTGTATTACACAAAAGGAAAAATCAAAAAGCGCGTGGCTTGGTCGAAGAATGGCAATGGTCATTGTGAATCGATTCGCGATCAGATGCGCCAGACCCTTGAAAAATCGGGCTACGCTTGCCGATGGCAAGACTCGATTTAAGCCGGCCGTGGTGAGCTCATAACGGCCTTATGGAGAGCGGAAGGAGTAACGCGTAGTCCGACCGCTCCCCGATTTGATGAGCCGACCATTTTCAACTCCCCAACCTAGCGCCTTCACGATTGAAGACTTTGAGACTTGCAAGACGTCGGCAGCTTCAACCGATGAAAACTCATCACCGCCAAGCGCCTTTGAAAGCCGGTCAAGAGCAACGCTAGAGCCTAATTCCTCTTTGGTGGAAATCGTCGCGTCTTCTCGCGCATAGATAAGCCCGAAATTTGCTGCGTGATCACGCCAAACAAGATGGTAAGAGTGGGACGCGACTTCAAGGGCGAGCGGCAAATTATACTCTTCGAGCCAACGCCGAAAGCGTTTTACCACGTTCAACACTCGGACGGGCGAACTCAATGGATTGAAGTACTCACCCGGAAAGAGCTTCGCGTGCAAATTCCCTTCGTAGAGGGGTCGGTAAAGATCCGCAGTCGTGGCAACGAGGCAGCGGTGCAACGCCTGACCTGGCTTGAGCTGAATTGTTTGGTCGACACTCATGGCACGCTTGAGATCGAAGAGTCGCCCGCTAGCGGACCCTAAGACGAACTGATCGGGAATCGTAAGCCACGTCTGCGCTTCGCGGAAAACACTCTGGCGATAAGCGGCGTAGGGTGTGCCGAAGTAAACCTTCAAGAGTAAGTCCCTATCCTGCGTGGCTTGCGCAAGCGCGCGGTCGCATTCGCGTACGCTCTCCCAATGTCGCAGCTCAAGCGCTTTTGCACGGAGCGCTACCATCTTCTCGCGCGCTTTTTGGGAGGAAGGCGAAAGCCGAAGCTCCACGTAAGCCTTCCACTTCGCGATGAAAAAATCCCAAATCGATTCTTGCACGCCGAACTCATTTTCTATGTTCTCTAGAGCGGTTTTCGCTTCGCTCAGATCGTCAGTTCGAATCAGTAACTGGCAAGAAAGCTCCTGGAGGTTTTTTAACAGTAAGCTCCAACCGGCTTTCGCAAACGACTTTCGCAAGTCCAGTTGAAGAGATCTCGCCGCCTCTAAACGCGAGGTCGGAATCATCGCCGCCAGGAGATTGATTTCCGCGACGGCGATTTGATAGTCACTTAATCCAGGTAAACTTAAGTATTTCGAAAGATGTACGAAGGCACCCTCGTAATCCCAAATTCCCTGCAGGGCAAAAGCCGTATGCAGATGCTTTTCTGGACAGGCGTCTGACACCTTCGCTAAGAGTTGAAGAGCTTCGTCGGTAGAGCCAATCTTCACGAGCGCCAAGGCGTACGTCGCGAGCTCGGCGTCGGTGACAGGATCTTTGATCCGTTCTTCGGGATGGACGATCGGAAGCAAGATAGAAAGTGCTTGGTGGAAAAGTCCCGCGCGAACGCAAAGCTGGGCGCACGGCTGAGCCTGCGCACGCGGAATTTCCTTATGATCGACTTCACTAAGAAGGACGCGCGCTCCGCTGACGTCGCCACTGCGCAAGAGCGCGTCGCTGCTTTGCCAAGTTTTTTGCCATTCCTCGAATGATGTTTTGGCCAAGTTGATGCTTCCTTCGACTCAAGGTCCGCAGTAGCTTGAGACCGCACGAAAGGCAGCCGCGGCCGCAAAGATCGAATCACCGCGAACGACGCTTTGATCCATGAAATTTCCGCGCCACGGTGCGATCCCGGTATCGCCACGGACGGCGCCGTTTGAGCTCCGGAAGAAAACCGTCAAGAGGTGCGACCGCCCGTATCGGCGTAAGTCATAACTGGGATTCGTCACTCCTTGGTAAGCATTCGTCGTGACGGTCTCAGCCGCGAGATCCACGCCAAAGGCGATGTAACTCCCGTTGTTTTCATCGTAGTAGAGAATCGCGCGGTTCAAAGTTCTTGGCTGGAGCAAGAAGCTAACGGCGTAGTCAGTTGAGGGCGTGATGAGTGGTTGTTGTCCGACGCGCATCCAATCAAACCAATCAGCCGGATTGTTCGACGTGACCTCGACACGGAATCGAGGAAGAGCTTCGATTGATCCATCTAGCGACGGCGGGATCTGGGGATGCGTGTTTAGCCAAGGGGCTGAGGAGAGTTCAAGTGGCTGCTGGTAGATATTCGGTGGATTCGTGTTGTTGACGGTGCGGCCCACAGGGCAAATCATCGGAACGATGTTGAAGTCTGCGAGATCGGCCCGCGGATTAAATGTTTGTCCTTGATAGACTAAGGTGTCAGTGACGAAGTCGAATGCGAACTCGTTCGCAGCGAGCGCACGGGGTGTTACGTCCGCGCAAGCGTCACGCACGAGCGTGAAGACACCATTCTGTAGAAAAATCTGGCGGTTCGGAAAGGGTTGGCCCGAAAGCGAAAGTTGCGAACACGGTTGCGACGCATTTTTGTAATCGTAGTAGGTCGGCTTTCCCGTGTACGATTCACCGTTGCCGCCGGACGAGCTGGTTCTCCCGGCGAAGTCCACGAGCGAGCAGTTTTGAAAGCCGAGCGCCAACCCGACGAAGGTCGTAAATAGAAAAAGTTTTGAAGACCAGCGCGAAACTCTCTTCATAGAGTTCATAATATCTGATTCTCCAGCGCCAAGACGAATAGAAAAGCGAATGGACGCGCTGATTCGAGACGTCTCCTTCTGACTCGCAATCGTGCAGAATTTGACCGTACTCCTATTCGGGCTTCTGCGGTGATTCTGTATGTGATGACGATGCGTTCGTCGCGCTTATCCGAAGGGAGAACGAGTTGAAGGTAATAGCGCAACTGAGTTGGCGCTGATCATAAGCGCAGCTCACTAGGTCTATAGATAAATTGTTTTTCTTTACATCGTCAGCGCGTGGCGAGGTCGCTTGTTTGCGTTCCGCCGTCGCGTTCTTCGGCGTACTTCAGCATTCCTTGGTTCACTGGTAGAAAGTTTTTGCGCAGGGGCGACCGAGCGAATTCAGTTTCGTCGACTCTTGAGACGGATTTATAACCTTTTTAAACGTCCACGGTTTGGGGGGCGACTTCACCCACCAGCGTGAGCAAAAAATCGGACTGCATCCATCCCCTTTCCACACTTTCGTCAGAAAGTGGGGAAAGGAGGTTCTATGAACAAATGGCTGCTCTTGGTTTTGACTTTTACGCTCTCGCTCACAGGTTGCTCAGAAAGTCAGTTCAGCAACGTCACGGGTTTAAGTTCAAGCGCTTACACAAAAGATACGAACGCTCTCACCGAAGATGCGAGCGAGGAAGTTCAGGACAACGTCTCTTGCCAGAAAGAGGAGCCAGATTTCGAGGCGATCAAAGACTCACTTACAAGTAAACTCACGTCCCTGATCGCGAAACTCGAAGCGACCGACATTTCAAACTACACCGAAAACCAAATAGCTCGGCATGATCAGTTTCTAGCGAAAGTAAAAGCAGATTTAGAAGTTGTCAGCAACGCGACCGAGCTTAGCGACGCACTAAAAACCGTCGCCCGACGGGTCTGGCGCAAGCCCCATGGCCGTCGACCGCCAGTTGGGGACGACTTCGCCTGCAGGCGCGAAGTCCGGGCCGAAATCAAAGATCGCCACTGCGCCGATCTCCAAAGGCTGCTTGATCGGGATGATCTCTCTGAGTCCCTACGCCAGGCGCTACTCGAACGATTCCAATCCAGCTGCGAAGCCAGCGATTAACCTCGCTCCGTTGTCCTGACCGATCCACCCTCTTACCGCGCACCACTCAGCGCCCCGGCCACGTCGGGGCATTCTTATTTTCAGCAGATGGCGGTTCTTGTCGGCATCACCTGGCTTTCGAGCTGTCATGATTCTCAACACCGACTTGACGAAAGCGCGCCTCTTTCGATTCTCTTCCACAATTGAACCCCACCGACAAAACAAAGGCGCTTTCTCAGGGAGAGTGTGGAAAATCTGCGGCACAGACGTTGCCCTAAGGAGATGGAAATTGCCCAGCGCTCTGCCGTGAGGGCTTAGTTGAATTGGAGTTCGTATGAGAAAAATATTTTTGAACCTGAAAGCACTTTTCATGTCGCCGGCATTAGCCCTCGTTTTGACTTTATCTATCGGCGGCTGCGGCAAATCCGGGAGCACAAGTACAACGACGACCACCGCGGTGGTGGGAAGCACTTGCACCACTGGATACGTCTACAGTTCCACGTATGGATGTTTAGCTCAATCAACCTGCGCATCAGGTTACGCCTTATACAACAATCAATGTATTTACGTGGGAACGACAGCAGCCGCAACGTGCGCTGCAGGTTACGTGTATAGTTCGTCCTACGGATGCCTCGCCCAGTCTGGCTGCGCAAGCGGCTACGCCGTGTACAACAATCAGTGTATCTACGTCGGAACCACAACGACTACGACCGGAACTTGCGCAACCGGCTACACCTACAGCACTCAGTATGGATGCATGGCTCAAGGCTCATGCCCCTCTGGCTCCTATCTCTACAACAACACTTGTGTGTCCACTACGGCATCGACAACGAATATTGCCTGCCAATCGAGCTGCCCTGCCGTATGCCTATACAGCCTATGGATGCCTTCCGCAGAACGGTTGCATGGGCTGCTACGGGAACTATGGACGCTACTGCGTTCCCAGCGCGATCGTCGGCGGCAACTGGTACATGCTCTACTAACTTCATCGAGCAAATGGTTCAACTTAGTCTCAGTTCGAAACGGATGAAGAGTGAAGACTTCAAGCGATTGTTCCACATTTGTTCCATGATCTTCCGATAAGCTAAGTATGGGCAAAACCTCTTAGTTGATTAACGCGAACGAGGAGCTGAGCATGAGCCGCATTCTTGTCGTCGAAGATGATCCGATTTTAGGTCGCGGCTTGAAGTTGAGCCTTGAGTTAGACGGCCATCAAGTGAATTGGGCGCGCGATCTTCGGACTGGTTCCGCTGCGAATGCGAATGAGGCCTTCGAACTCGTCATCTTAGATCTCGGCCTTCCTGATGGAAGTGGCCTTTCTCTCTGCTCAAGCCTTCGAGATGCTGGTTCCCGAATCCCGATCATTATTCTCACCGCCAAAACTGACGAAGACTCGGTCGTCGCGGGCCTGACAGCAGGCGCGAATGACTACGTTCGGAAACCCTTTGGGCAAAAAGAACTTTTAGCACGCGTTCGCACGGCGCTGCGCGCACCGCTGTTGCGAGAAGATCAAATCCGCTTCGGCGAAGTGTTGTTACTCAAAGGCCAGCGTAAAGTGATGCACCAAGAGCGGGAGATCGACTTGAACCGTCGCGAATTTGATATTTTCGCTTTACTCGTGGACCGCGCGGAACAAGTCGTGACTCGAGACCAGATCCTCAACGCCCTCGACAAAAATGGTGAGATCCTCGATCGCACCCTCGACTCCCATTTAAGTCACATTAGAAAAAAGTTTCGGTCGGCCGGTGTCCAGACGATTCAAATCAGCTCTGTGTACGGCGTCGGCTATCGATTGGAAAAAAAATAAGTCATGAGACTCAGTCTTTATCATCGACAACTCTTACTGAGCGTAACGGTCACGCTCCTGATTCTGGCAATCGGCTCCGCGGGACTCTTCATGGCGATGAGACTCAGTCGTGAACCGCGCACGTTCAATCCGCCTCACACCTCCAACGCCAAAGTCATTTCAGCGATCAGTGCGGAGTTTCAAATCCCCCGTGAGCGCGCGTTTGAATTACTCCGCGAGGCACACTCTAATTCGCCGCTCGAGATGAGTCTGTTGACCGAAAGCCAAGCTCGAGAAGAGATCGGCAGCTCTGGACGACTGCCGGTGATACCCTTCGACGCAATTCCTTTAGAGAGAAAATCAAAAACGGGCGATCGCCCAGGCCCGCCGCCTTCACTCGTGCGGCTTGCGGGCGAACCTGCGCTGTTCGTCCTGATGACAATGCGTGGGGGCCCTGCTCCGGGCGGGCGCGGACCAGGCGGACCACCCGGCGGTCCCAACCCTTTCATTTTCAACACGATCATCCTTGCCATCTCGGTCTTAGCCGGATCATCCATCTCTCTTTTTCTTCTCTTTAATTCGATGCGAACGGAAGCAAAGGAAGCCGGCGCTATCATCGAGGAACTCAAACGCGGAAATTTGAAAGCGCGCATGCCGGTCAAAAAGATGGATGAGGTTGGAAAATTGATGCTTGAGTTCAACCGGATGGCTGATGAGATCGATCGACTCGTTCAAGGGATCAAAGATTCCGAGCAGTCGCGAATGGCGCTCCTGCAGGAACTCGCTCACGATCTAAGAACACCTGTCGCGTCGTTAAAAAATCTCCTCGAGACGATGTCTTTCAGAGCTGGAGAGATCAGCTCCGAAACTCGCGAGGAACTCCTCTCTCTTTCCGTTCGAGAGGTAGAGTATTTTGAGCGTCTGGTTGAAGACTTGCTGCTTCTCGCCCAAGTCACCGAGCCCAAGTACCGCGTGGAAAGAAAACAAGTCGATCTGGATGAGCTCATTGAAGAGGAGCTGGAATTAGTTACCACTCGGTACATCTCCCAGGGGCAAAGCAAAACAGTTTTAAAGTCTCTTCCACATGAGGGGGTGAACCTGCTTGGCGACACCCATCTTCTCAGAAGACTCGTCCGCAACGCACTCGAGAACGCCTTTTCCTTCGCAGAGTCTGAAGTCACGTTGAAGCTCATCTCAACGCCAACTCAGATCTTGATCACTATCCAAGACGACGGCCCCGGACTCAGCGATGAAGGCTTAGCGGCCTTCGGTTACAAGCGGATCACCAGGTTCATGAGTGGCGAGCAGGATGGACGTCTCTCCGTTGGCCTCGGCTCCGTCATTATGCGTGCAATCACAAGCGCCCACGCAGGCACGCTCTCGATTAAAAACCGCCTCGATGCGCAAGGAACGAAGCGTGGAGCCGAAGTCGAAATAATTCTTGCGATCTCGTAACTTTTTTTGATTCCGTCCACTCTCACTCAACACTCATCTCGTAGATTCAATGTATCAGGAGGTTTGAAGTGAAAAATCTTTGTCGGCGGAACGTTTCTTCGAAACTAATTCTCGGTTGCGCAATTTTGTTAAGCTCACTCGTAGCGAGTGCAGCGCCAGAAGGCGCGCGAGCGGTTCCTCGATTTCTTGCGGAAAAGCTCTCGACCGAACAAATCCAGGCTCTAGAAGCACAATCAGATCACGAAGCTCGCATCGAACTGTTGAAATCTTGGGGAGTCGAAATGCCGCCGCCGCCCGAGCACCGGCGAGCGCAGGATCGATTGCCACCTTTTCTCGAAAACAAACTCACCGAAGAACAAAAGGCACAGCTTCTGGCCGTGGAATCTCGCGAAGAGCGACGCGAACTCCTTGAGAGCTGGGGCATTCAAATGCCTCCGCGTCGCGAACGCCCAGAGAGTCGATGAGCGTCGATCTTTTTTTACCCAACATGTCTGATCCCCAGCCCTGTCCTCTGATCCGTCCTTAGGGCCCGCCTGCTCCGCCAAATTCAGGCGGGCCCTTTCTTGTTTCGAAATGAGATTTCTCCTTTCCCAAACTTGTAAGTCTAAAGATCCGCGCCCGCCAACTAACCTTGAGTCATGAGGGGGTTGCAAGTGGCAAAGACTAACTTCACTGACATCACGTTTTCATCGATCACCAAGGTTTCGATCGCGGTTTTCACATCAGCACTCACCGCGTGCAGCGCACGAAGCGTGCAAGGAGCGAACGCCAACGTTTTCAAATCCCGACCGAATCAGAATTAGTCGAAGTCTCGGCTAAATCGGACATCTCGTTGATCCTTTTCAAACGAGCTGCCGTGCGCCACTGGATTTATCAGTGTCTCTAATTGGGTCTACAACCGCTAAGGATGGACAAAACAAGCTCGCCCTAGCGAGATTCCGCGCGAAGGACTGCGTGGTCTCGCCTCTTAAGCGCCATTTGGATCACTCCGATAAAGAAAGGAAATAATCATTCGCTACGAGGTTCGTTGTCGATGATCCGTTGCCCAAAATGCGCACATATCAATCATCAAGATGAGTGCGCGCGCTGCGGAATCCTCATCTCGAAATATCGCCAAAGACCTTTTGAGAGAAGGCGCGACCCCTCTCAGGATGCGGGGATCGATCTCAGGGATGATTCTCAACTGCCAGCGATAGAGAAGCTGAAAAGGTTTTGGATTCAACTCGACAGCCGTACCGTCATCGGCTCGCTTGCCATCATCGCGGTTTTATACGGCTCGATTGATGCTTGGCGTGAGCGAGCGATTCCTCAGCCTCCTGGAATTTTGATTTCAGATGAGCCTTCACAAACCCTCCTGCCTGCGGAAGCACGAGCGATGATCCACAAAAAAGAAGTTCTGCAGCCGCTCGCCGATTACGTGATCCGCGCGCGCGTGCTGCACAAACAACGCTACCGTCTCGATGCTGTCGCAGATCTTTCGCCCCTGGATCTTTGCGTGAGCTGGGGTCAGCTCTCGGACTCATCTTTACTCGATCAAATTGAAATCTCGCAATCGGGCCGCTTTTGTTGGTATCGCTGGAGCGGCAACGAGCCCGTCGAGAAATCCGTCATCGAATCGAGCATCGCGAACATCCACACAATTCCCGCGACAGATGCCGTCTTTGCCGACCTTAAGAGATTGCGCCCCGGAGATGTGGTGACCCTAAGAGGTCAACTCGTGAGAGTCGATAAGCGAGACGGAAGCGAATGGAAGAGTTCCCTCACGCGCACCGATACCGGCGCGGGCGCCTGCGAGATCATGTATGTGCGAAGTGTCGTTCGCGAAAGCGTTCCTTTAAAGGCGCTTCAGTAGGGATAACCTGAAGTGTGAGTTCCCTTCCACGCGTAGCACCGCGGACGAGTCCCACAATCCTTTGCTATCTCTTCTAGCTTGTTAGCTTTAAGCCATTTACCGACAAATGAATCTACGTAGCTATTGATCATCCAGGCATGACGATTGGCCATATGATGTTTTGTCGATGAGAGATCATCACATGAACTCTCCGAGGCCGCGCACTTTTTTGCAATTGCGGAGTCGGAGTCGCGATAAATCTTTCGCAAGCGTTCAGACATCGAGCGAAGCTCATTGCCCAGAACATCTAAGGAGAGACCTTTTAAGTTCTTCAATGAATGAAGCTCCTCAAATTCTTTTCGAATCGTCGCAAGTTCAGCTTGGACTTCTGCGCCACGCGGAAGAGGCCAGGCTTTGTCGTCCGCTGATGATGGAAGACGCTCAAGCGGTCCAATACAGGGTTTACCCAGCGCCGTAAGTTCAATCTGAAGCATTTTGTACACGTTACGATTCGTAAAAAGAAAGTTTTCTCCCCTAGCATCGGCGACGCGTTTTTGAAATGCCGCGCGCGTTTCGCCTTCTCTGACGTGCCCCATCTTCTTAGCTTGTTCGAATTCTTGAAGGGAAACGGAAACAGACGCCGATTCGTTGTCACTTGAAACGCGCTCCGCCCATTGTTGGAAATTAGCTCGGCTAAACATCCCTTTCAAGGGCTCGAAGGACTCGGTGGGAAGAGACGTTTCACACTTGCGGCAAAGTTTAAAATCTTCACCAGGCATACCGCATTGATATTCTTTTTCACCCAACATAAACGCGAAACCGGCCTCACGAAGAATCGCCTGCAAGCCACTGGTACTCTGAGCGAAAACGTTCGTTGTGCCGCAGAGAAATTGCGCCTCCGCGGACCTTGGTAAGGCTAGCGCGATCGGGAGAGCAAAAAGAAGGATTCGGAAAATTCTCATTTCGCTTGCTTAGTCTTCTGTGTTCCGCGTGATGGTTGCGTTGAAGATTTCGAGGGGCGCGCACGATCGCGGTTTGCCGCAACCACGCCGTTTGGACCATGAACCATCGTGCAACCGCTGCCGTTTACGAAATCAGGCGATTCGCCCACATACGAGCCAGTCCACTGAAAGCATTTCTCCTTACCTTCACAGTTCTTACTAGCGATTTCGAACCCGCGGCGAGCCATCCACTTCTCAGCGTATTCATCGACGAGTCCGTGAAGTTTGTAAAAATTCATGTTCACGTGGGAGCTGATGGCGTCCCCCATGGAATCACAGTGGGGTGCGATATTCTCTTCATCACAGTCAGGGGCTTGTCTAGTCTCGTACAAGTTGTGGAGTGGACCATGCCAGGAACCGTCGATAGCATGACCCAGTTGTCCCAACGAATTCTTAGCCAAGAATTCGTTGGTTCCATGTAAGACCATATCTTCGTGTGACCGGCGGAAGTCTCGCACAGCACCGCGATCTAGACATCTACGTAATGCATCCTCCTCTTGAGGAGTCATCGTCGGAGGCTTGTTCGTCATTAGTGCCCGGGCTTTCGCTCTAGCGTCCGCAATCTCTTGTTGCGCTTTGCGATCGGCCTTCATCCGCTCTGTCGGCGAAGTCAGCGCTCGAACTTCTGCCATCCTATTTCGCGCGAACTCATTCACTTCGCGTTCAGCCGAGGGACGCTCATTTTCAAATGCCTGTAGCTGCTTAAGTTTCTGACCGCCAGGATCCAACTTTGCGCAAACGGGAAGAGCTTGTTTTTTCAAAACCGATTCGATGGTTTCAAAATTGGGATCATCCATCGTTGCTGGCGCTTTTGACCAAGGAGAAATACAGGGCAAGCCCATAGCCGCGAGATTAGCTTGAACGTTGCGATAGAATTCGCGATGAGCGTAGAAGAAGCTTTCACCTTGGAGTTCGTTCTCGCTTTTGCCGAGTTCTTTAGCTTTGGTCCGCGCGTCCGTCACGGAGTTCTGATGCCAATGGAAGTGCCAATCGCGATAAGCCGGTTCCGCCAGCATCCATTGCACGCGCCGCCATTGTTCAGGGCTCAACTTCGCTGAACATTCGTGGCAAACTTTGAAGTCGGTGCCGCCTCCGCAAGCTTTCGTCGGCTTCTTTCCACTTTTCTCTTCAACTAACTTAGCGACTTCATCCGGCGTTTTTCCAAGGGTGGGAACCCAAGGACACGAACCCTGCGCAAATGTTGCCGTCGAGGAAAGAAAAAATATTAAGAACATGCCGGATCGAATCATCCGCCGCTCCCTTCAAGCTCACCCGTCTAAAAATCGGCTCGCGGTGAACGCGAGTTCATGAGACTGTTTAAAGTAGTATAGTTGAAAGGGTCACGATGGGAAACAACGGCAAGCCTCTCAATGTTGGCGTTTCTTTTCTTTTCCTCCTGACGTTTGGCCAGACGCAAAACGCCCTCGGAGCCGCAAACTCATCCGTGAGGACCCTCACAACATGCGGCGCATACAACGAAAGCGACAAGCTCTTCGCAGCAACGGATTTCGAAGTCGAAACCTCGTCGGGTCCAGGAGCCATAGAGAGAAAACTCCCGCAGAAGTCGACGTTCGAAGCATTCCCCTACAAAGAAGCCCGAGTGGTTGGATTTCCGGAAGCTCGCTTTCGCATCGTGACCGAAATTTACGAGCAGACGCACGCGAACCGGAGGGCCGGAGTTTTGATGGCGATTTACGAAGAACAGCCGCCCGAACTTATTTTGCGAACGGGAACCTCGCTTTCGGCCGAAGCGCTCGCCGCTGGCTTTCGTTACTCCTACGAAATTCCTAAGACGAGAAAACGAATTTCCTGTATCACGCAGCTCGCAAGAAGCGCGGAACCAAAGGTTAAGTCTCAACGCAAATCTTCGAGCCCGTAGAGACCACGACGAAACTTGTCGGCTTATCGACAGATTAGTTCGTGAGACGTGCTGTTGAACCTTTGGTCATTCAAGCGAAGTCGTCCTGTTTTGAGAGACCTTCCAAACCCGCCGGTTTCCAAACGCACCGGACTCTGACATTCTATAAGTATGCGCACTTGGCTTGTTTACCTCGCAATTTACGACGTTCTCCTCGCACCGATTGCATTTGCCGTGGGCGTCTTGCGCTTTGAACCTTTGAAATTTTGGCCCGCATTAGGATCCTTCGCGCTTGCCGCAGGCTTCATCTCCGCAGGGCTAGCCGCTCTCGCCGCCCTCCTGCGCGGCTTCGAAGCTGAAGCAAAACTTCGCATCTTCTTCATCGAAGCGCTGATCACTTTCGTCGCGATCCTCTCGCTTTTACCGGCGGGAAACGGACTTTTAGATGGAAGTCGGCCCGAAATCCTGCGAGCGCAGCTGGACCGTAAGGTCCATCGAAAAATTCTGCAACGCGGGACAGGCTTTTTCTACGAAGTGGAATTTCCGGCGATGGGTTTTCGCGCCTCGCTGAAGGCGAATTCTCCTGATGAGTGGCAAAGAGCGCGTGAGTACGACCCGCTCCTGCTGACTCTCAAGCCCGGAGCTTTGTCGATCCCTTGGATTCAAAACGTCAATGTCATCGACGTTCGCTTACCCCGTCAGCCAGCAAGTCAGCAGTAGCCATGCTCCGCTTTCCACGCTAGCGTCTGACCTTGATGATAAAACTACGTCAACTTGATCCAATCTCTGATGTTATCGCTCTTCAATCCGTCTTAGAAGCTGCACCACAATATGCGCTCAATATCCTCGGCCATCCTCAGGAAGCCGGAGCCGCGGCCGATGTGTTTGCGGCCCTTCCCCTTGAATTTCCGAAGACGAACAAATATGTCTTCGGAATTCACCATGGAGAAAGCCTCATCGGTTGTATCGATCTCTTGCGTGGTTTTCCAACGCCAAATTCAGCGCACATCGGCCTCCTCTTAATCAAAGAATCGGCTCAAGGTCGAGGATTCGGCCAAGCCGCGTTCCAAAAAGTTGAGGAGCTCGTTCGCACCTGGAGCGAAATCAGGACACTTCGACTCGGAGTTGTTGAGACCAATCGGGTCGTTTTAGGCTTTTGGTTGAAACAAGGTTTTAATCTTACGGAAAAGGCTGTCCCATACGAGCACAAGACGGTTCATTCGCGCGTTTTGATTCTCGAAAAAACAATCTGAATTTTGGGAAAGGAGAGGCCGTGCATCTAAAAAATTTCAACGTTTTCGCTCTTCTCACGATTGCGGTTTTACCTCTATCGCCTGCTCAAGCAGTGCCGGTTTATTGCGAGTATCAGCCCTATTGGCCCGGCTGCCCGAAATTCTGCAAAACACATCCGGAAGACTGGGAATGCAAAAAGCCAAATGGCGTCCAGCGGCTGTTGGAAACTGCGCAGTTTCACTCGCCCCCATTCACCACTTCCCTCTAAGGGTTTACGGCAACAATGCTGCAATCATAACCCAGCTCTTTTCGACGCCTGACTGGTGCAAAATTTCACCGTGCCGGCTGGCGCAAACCTTGCTCAACCCTCCACTCGCTACGACACCAACAACCAAAACGACACCGGTCTCACCAGCGACCTGTCGTTTGCGACTAAGGAGAAAAAGAGATGAAAATGTTTATCCAATTCTTGTGTATGACGGCGGCTGCGCTCATCTTAGGTTCAGCAAGTGCACAGGCTGAATCAACCTACTGCAAATACAACCCCATGACTCCAGGTTGCCCAACCTATTGCAAATACAATCCAATGGACTCTGAATGCAAAAGCTCCGGCAGCTACTGCACCTACAATCCGATGTCGAAAGGCTGCCCCACTTACTGCACCTACAATCCTATGGATTCCGAGTGCAAAACTTCGGGCAGCTACTGCACCTACAATCCAATGACTCCTGGCTGCCCTACTTACTGCCAGTACAATCCGATGGATTCGGAGTGCCGCTTCTAAGCGAGTCACGTCATTCACAGATTGAAAAGCCTGCGAACAAAAGCGGGCTTTTTTGGATTAAAATAAATAATATTTAATTACTTTCGTCGCTCTTAGATTTCGCCGGAATTTCTTTCCGCAATATTTAGCCGTTTCGCTAATTATCCCGCCTCGCACCAACACTCGGCCTTCGTCTCGCTCTGATGATTACGTCGGCGCTTTAGGACGTTCGTCGTGCCCGAGCCGTTCCGGGCATTTAACGCTTTCTTTAGTTTTCGTTGCCTCGCTTCGCCAATTCAGGAACGATCAAAAGTGACCCGAACAGGCACCGGACATTATTTTTCACTGGTTACGTGAGGAAACGCATGGATTACAGACTCGGCTTTGCCATCACCTCTTCCGTATTTTTTTCACTCATCGCTTTCGGTACGCATGCGCAAACTCCCTCAAAAGAAAAAACATGTCTGCATGTCGCATCTTACGAAGCCGATCTAGAGTGGACAGCGGGCGTTGAGAAAAGCCTGCGCGAAAAGATGGTCGGAGCCTGTAAACTTGAAACGTTTTTCATGGAAACGAAAAAGAATCCAGGCGATGAGTTCGCCAAGAAAAAAGGTCTCGAGGCTCGCGACCTGATCACGAAGATGAAGCCCGATGTCGTTTTCTTATCCGACGACAACGCCATCAAGTGGCTGCTTCTTCCTTACTTCAAAGAATCGACGATCCCTTTCGTTTTCATCGGCGTCAATTGGTCAATTGAGCCGTACAAACTGCCTTTCAAACACACCACCGGTGTCATCGAGGTCGCTCCGATCGACGCCATGGTTTACGAGGTCAAGAAAGCGTTGCCGCAGGCGAAAACGATCGCTTTCCTGACGATCGACACCGAAACCGAACGCAAAGAATTCCCTCACGTAGCGAAGCGGTTTCAAGCCGCAGGCTACTCCGTAAAGGAATACTGGGCGACGAGTGCCGCTGACTGGCGCAAACTTTATCTCCAAGCGCAAGATGAAACAGATTTTGTTTACCTTTCCAATAAACTCGGGGCACCCGATTGGAAGGATGAAGAAAACAGCGAATTCGCAAAGAAGAACCAAAAGAAACTCTCGGGCGGAACCTACGTCTGGCTTACGCCCGTCGCCACCTTCGTGATGGCGAAGTCTCCGACCGAACAAGGTGAAATCGCTTCGGAACAAGGTAAGAAAGTCCTAAGCGGTCAGGCTCCCAACTCCGTGCCCGTTACGGCGAACAAGCTGTACGACGCCGTTGTTAACACCGAACTGCTGAAAAAAACTGGCTTGAAGCTGAGCGAAGGCTTCATGCGCCGAGCGAAGGCCCTATAGATCGACTCGCGTTAGGAAAGAGCTTCGAGCCCCGCCAGAAGCTTTGGCTCAGATTGAGATAATCAATCAGAGATGTCTCACGAAACAACTAAACCCGCTCACTTAATATCCCGAAAAGCTTTAAGGGATAGTTAAACGGGCGGAGTATTGTGAGTCTCGAGCCTTCTAGGTTCTTCAACAATTTGCCGCTTCAAGTGGAGACTCGGTCGCTCGTGGCGATCGTTCTCCTTCTAGTTACGTTCGTGGCGCAAAGCTCGGCTCAAGCCAGCTCATCGGGCATTACTTATCATGGACGCATTCTCAAGCCCGATGGGTCCCCGCTTGAATCCAGCGGCGTTCAGTTTCGATTGCAGATCCGTTCGCCCGGTACGGAAAACTGTCTTCTTTACGAAGAACGGCAAACCAAATCGATGGTCAGCTCCGGTGGAGTTTTTTCGATTACGCTCAATGACGGCTCGGGCTCGCGCGGCTCCGCGGATGAATACGCTAGCGGGCAACGCCTAACGCTTGAGCGTGTTTTCCAGAACAAAACGGGCTATCCGTCAACGCTCCCCAATTGCGATTTTGGCGCGGCTTATCTACCGAACGCAGCCGATGGACGTAGGTTTCAAGTCGCGTTCAAAGATGCGTCGATGACCGACTGGGAACCGATGCCAGCGCAGATGATCAACTACGTGCCGTTTGCGCTCGAGGCGAAATCACTCTCTGGCTTTACTCCACAAAATTTATTGAGAGTCGAAGATGGTTCAGGCCCCCAGCCAGCCAACGCGCTCACGCCTGCGCAGTTCGCGGAGCTCGAAGCGCTGACGCTTGGAAATTCTCTGATTTACATGAAGACAAGCGCCAACGGAGCCCAGGCCCCCGTACGGTCGGGAAACCCGGCAAGTCCTGCTGCGGGCCAATTTTGGTTCGATACCGGAACGTCTCAACTGAAGTATTACGACGGCTCACAAGTCCAAGTGGTTGGAGGCAGCGGCGGAGCTTTGCCTGCTTTGACGAGCGGAAGCATTTGGGTCGGCAACGGATCGAATGCGGCGACGGCCGTGACGATGTCGGGCGATGCAACGCTCTCCAATGCCGGCGCTCTTACATTGAAGAACACGGGCACCGCGGGAACCTACTTCCAAGTCACGACCGATGCGCAAGGACGAGTGACGAGCGGATCGTCCTCCCTCACCGAAGCGAACATTCCAACGCTTTCGACGGCCGGAAAAGTCTTAGGCTCCGCGATCAACACCGGAATCATCGGCGGGAATACGGCCATCAATACAACCGGCAACATTACTTCTGCAGGACTGAGTGCCAATGGGCTCTGGCTCAACGGAAACGGGAATCAGATTCGAGTCGCTGCTTCCCCATCACTTTCGGGAAATCTCGACTTCATTTTACCCCCCACTAACGGAACGAGCGGTCACGTCCTGACGACGAACGGCTCAGGAGTCTTGAGCTGGGCGGCACCTTCGACCTCTTCGCAATGGACGACGAGCGGCAATGACATTTATTACAACGTCGCCAGCGGAAACGTAGGGATCGGTACCGCGACGCCAGCGGCATTGCTTCATGTTTCCAACGGACGAACTCACTTGGAGACACTTAGCGGAGGACTGACAAATGTCCTCACGCTCGGAAACACTCATGTCTCGGTGACGCAAGATTTCGGCTCCTCGATGTCGTTTAAAACTGGAAGCGCTTTGCTAGGCGACATCGGGTCTGCATGGTCCACTTCGGGCGATACGGGTAGCTCGTACATGCGCTTCGAAACGCGAACCGGTGGCGCGCTCACAGAAAAAGTCCGCATCACGAGCGCAGGAAACCTCGGCATCGGGACTACGACGCCCTCTGAAAAACTCGAAGTCACCGGAAACATCTTGATCCCAAACAACTTCTCACTTCAGGCGAAGGATTCGGGCGGCACGACCCGCCCGATGATGACATGGACAGCTTCAAACGATCTCTCCTTCGGAGGATTAGGTGTCGTCCACATGCCGTTCTACACGACCGGCGCTGAGCGAATGCGAATCGATGCTGCGGGCCGAGTCGGGATCGGAACAACAAGCCCAACAAAACCACTCGACGTAAACAGCGAACAGCGAATCTTCCGAGATACCGGATACCCGACGCTTTACCTCGACGCCGCAAATGCAAATACGGGGCAAGGGGCAATCGTCTTTCGCACGGGACGTACGAACAACACCGCGTATCCGCAAGCGGGCGATTGGTTAGGACAAATTAACTTTCGAAATCAAAACGACGCCCAGGGCGCGATCATTTCGGCGGTGGCGTCCGAAAACCAAAGTGGTGCCGCAACGGGAACGCAACTTCGTTTCTACACGGTGCCTAACGGGACACTTTCGACTCAAGAACGCCTTCGCATAACGAATGATGGTCGCGTCGGGATTGGCACGATCACGCCTGCCGTTTCCCTCGATGTATCCGGCTTCAAAGATGCGATTCGTCTGCCTGCGGGGAATGGCTCAACCGAGCGGCCAGCAACCCCCGCGCTCGGAATGCTTCGCTACAACACGACAGACGATAAGCTTGAGTTTCACAACGGAAGTTCATGGCAAGTTCTCAGTTCAGGAGGATCGAGCACAACGGTATCGAACGTGAGCACGATCTCGAACACGGGAGGCATCACCCTCACCGCGGGCGCTGGGCAAGCTGTCCTTGTAAGTAACGGGACGTCTTCACTTTCACCTACGACCGGCGCACTTGTCGTGACAGGAGGCGCCGGCATCAGCGGAGACACCAACATCGGCGGGAACGTCACATCAAATGGTTCGATCTCGGCAACGAACGCAACCGCCGCATCGGGATCTGCGAACCAAAGCTCACCCTCGATTTATCTGAGTGCGAACTATTGGAACGGGTCTGCGAGTGCGGTTGATCGGTTTTCCATTACCAACGCTCTCGGATCCGGAACAAATCCCTCCGCCACGCTGACATTTGATCACGTTGCCGGAGGAACAAGCGGAGCGAAGGCCTACGCCTTCTTAAATGGCAATGTCGGTGTAGGTACGCACACTCCTCTGACAACATCGGTGACAATCGGCACACCCGGTTACCGCCCGATTGTCGCCATTGGCCAAAGTGTCGGCTACACGGCGGCCCCAACGGTTCTTCAGAACTCCGTTTATCTTGGCATTGGCCACAACGAGAGCGGAGCAAACACTTATCGTTTAATAGGATTTGGTTACAACAACGACATCAATACGAATTACCCGGCGTTTGTTGGTTACCAGGAGATGGACAACACAGGAAGTTCAAAAGGCGATCTGATCTTTGGTACGAGAGCCGTGACAACTCCGGCTGTCCCATCCGAACGAATGAGAATCGATTCCAACGGGAATATCGGCATCGGAACATCGACTCCGGGCGGGCTCCTGGACCTTTTGAAAACTCACAACGGAACGACTTCCGTCGGCGTCACCAACTATAACAATACCGGTGGCTCCGCCCGCAGCTCTTATTTCGCGACAAACAGTTCGGGCGCCGCTAGCTTCGGTGTTTTCGGAGAAGGATACGGCACGGCAGCCCTCGCGAACACGGCGGCGATCCGCGCGTCGAGTGGACTAGCCGCGCTCAATATGAGCACCATCGGCGCCTCGCCTATCACTTTCGGGACGACCGACACCGAGAGGATGCGAATTACACCAACAGGTCGCGTGGGCATCGCCACGACCGCGCCTGAGTACACGCTTGATGTCGGAGGTTCGATCCGCGCAACAAGCGGGATCTCCGCGACGATGACTGATCAGACAAGCGGAATCTCCGTTTACAATTTCAATTCGACGACGGGCCGTTATCCAAGCTTCTCCGTCTGGAATTTTCAGGGATCAACGAGCGGTGGTGCTCCACTTTTTAAAGGCATAGGATCACGCGGAAACGCGGGAGCCGTGGCGCCGTCTCAAACCGGCGATATTCTTTCGGCTTTCAATGGCGCGGGCATGACCGCAACGGGAGCAACTTGGGGTACCGGCGACTCGGGCGGCATGAACGTCCTTGCGGATGAGAACTTTGGGCCTGGCGCTTCGGGTGGCGCTCTTACTTTCAACACGACGTTAAATGGGCAAACATTCTCAACTGAGCGCATGCGAATTACCAACGCAGGTGCGGTCGGCATAGGCACTTCAAATCCATCTCGAACGTTGCATGTCATCGGCGACATTTGGGCAAGTGGTTTAATCGGTGGTGCGATAACGGAACTCAATCCCTCACAGTCGACACTCAACGCGAACTCCGGTTTGCGAATCAATATCGATCGAGATAACGACGAGACCGGTGTTGGATTCGTCGTCGGCACCAACAATAGTAATCAGCACTACCAGAACACGGGTGAACTCTTCCGCGTCAGCGATAACGGAAACGTAGGGATTGGAAACCCAACGCCCCAAGCAGCCCTTGATGTCACCGCAACCGGGACATCGAGCGCGATCATCTTACCCCGTGCAGATACGGCCAACCGTCCATCGCCCGTTAACGGGATGATCCGCTACAACACCTCCAACAACAAACTTGAAGCTTACGAGAACGGTGGCTGGATCAATATGATCGGAGGCGGCGGGGGATCCGTTGCCGGTGCGAATACGCAAATTCAATTCAATAACTCGGGAAGCTTCGGCGCGAGCGCGAACTTCAATTGGGACAATACAAACAATCAGCTCAACGTCGGCGGCTCGCTGAACGGCGCCATCCAGGTCAACAACGTGAGCGGAACGCTCAGCCACATCCCTCTTTACTTAGCGCAAGCGAATCTCGCAGACGGAAACACGAGCGCCATCGTCCTGGGTCGTTCATCAAACTCGAACTCATCTGGAACGATCGCCTACCGCCCTTCAGCGACGGCTGGTCAAAATACTCTCGAGCTTGGTCACTATGGGCATAGCCCCACCCTCGTCGTCACGAATGGAAGCGGAACGGCACCGGGTAACGTGGGAGTTGGGATCACGACCCCAAGTTCGCTCCTTCATGTCGAACGTAACGCGAATTCATCAACGCGCATCTACGTCAAAAACCCAAACAACGGCAACGCTGCAGACGCCTTTGCTGAATTTGAAAATGACGTGGGCGATCGTATCTCGATCGGCATCAACAGCTCGACTTACGGCGGTGTCGGCTCATCTGACAACGGTACCTCGTACATTTGGAACGTGAACGGAAATCCTTTGGTCTTTGCCACGGCAAGCGCCGAAGTGATGCGTCTGACAAGTAACGGAAACTTGGCGATCGGTGGAACCAGCGCGGGGGAAAAGCTCGTCGTTTATGGAAATGCCGTAGCGAGTTCGTTTCTTTATTCCTCCGATGAACGTTTAAAGACAAATATCGAACCGGTCGAAGATTCGCTCGCGAAAATCACACGCTTAAGTGGTGTGACCTTTGACTGGCGCAAACCTTCATCCGTTACCGAGGAGCGAAAGCAAATCGGGCTTATCGCGCAAGAAGTGCGCGAGACTTTCCCCGAAGCCGTTGTCGAATCAAAAGACGGCTTTTTGAAGGTGAACTACCCGGCCCTCGTCGCCCCGGTCATCGAAGCGATCAAAGAGCTCCACGCGAAATGGACGGACCAGTCGACGGAGATTGCTCGTTTGAAGCAGGAAAACGAAGAGTTAAAGCGCCGCCTCGACCGAATTGAAGAGTCTTTAAACCAGCGATCCCATTGACAAGCTGTTCAAGTCAAAGAACGCTAGAGTTAGCTCTTGATTCACGGAGGGATCATGACACTCAAAGCGGCTCTCATCATTTGCGGTGGATTCTTTGTTTGCACTTCGGCGCTAGGACAAGTCGTTTCGCCACAGCCAACGGGACGTACGCGGCAAGCTCCACGCCCGGTGCCACAGCAAACGCAACCGAACGGCGCAGAAGGAATCGAGAACGAATCGCCTTCTCTCAATGAACCCTCAAGTCGCACAAAGCCTCGCCGAGCCCGTCGCACGATTCCGGAATATTTTTACCGACCCTCTGGTGGAAAAATCGCGATCGAAGCGACCGGGATCTTACCGATGGGTAAAACTGAATTGAGCCTCGATTCCGTCGGAAAAATCGCCGACATCGAAGCGAGTGGATCGTCCTTCGATCTCCGCGCCAGCTACGGAATCTCGCCATTATTTGCGATCGGTATCGGCACGGGTTACGGCACGAGTACCCTTGATATTAAGTCGACGAATCCGAGTTTACCGAGCAACACAAGCTCGAAATCAAGCGGCATGACGGACGTCAGAGTTTTCGCTGGTTCGACCATCCCGATGGGCGTAATGGCAATCTCGGCAGAACTCGATTTTAGTTTTTCGCCGGGCAATGCAAAAGAAAGCTCAAACACGGGTGAAGGAAATATGTATTCTGGAGGCCACTCGGTTGAACCGCGGTTCGGCGCGGCCTTCAATCTTGGAAGCGCCGGCTGGCTCGGGGCGCAAATTGGTTACGAGTATGAGATGGAACGAACAAGTGATTCCAGCACTGGATCGTCGAAGATCACCGGTGGCGATAGTCTCACCGCGACCGCTTTCTACGAACTTCGCGCCGGCATGATCTACGTGTCTCCCGCAATTGGATTCACGCAAACGGGTGAGACAAAGACAACGTCGGGCTCGGGGACGTCAACGTCAGCCTCGTCTTCAAGTACTTTTTACGGCATTAGAGCCGGAGTCATCCCGGCTCCCGGCATGCGCTTCTTACTTCAGTACGCGATGACTCCCCGCCCGGAAGAGACGCGCTCCAGCCTGAAAATTGCGGCGTACTCAATCCATGCTTTGGGCGCAAGTGCGCTTTTCGAATTTTAAATTAGAACTCAACGACGACTTTACCGACTTGCTCACCGGACTCCGCACGCCTGTGAGCAAGACCGACATCTGAAAACCCAAAGCGTTTCTCATCCACGATCGGCTTCAATTTGCCTGCATCAACCAGTTCAGAGATTGAGGCCATGATTTGCCCTTGATGAGTTCGCATGGCCGCCTGCTCTTCACCACCCAGGAGCGGGATCAGCATCAACACCGCGTGAAAATTCAACGACTTCATCGCGGTTGCGCGAAGATCAACCGCTGGGTTGGCCGCTTGGCATGAAACGACGGTGCCGTAAACCTTGGCGGCCTCGAAAGAGGCTTCGATATTTTTTCCCCCGACCGTATCGAAGACGACGTCGTAGCCTCTTCCGCTAGTCAATTCCGCGACGTAACTTCCAACAGATTGCTTCTTATAATTGATCACAACATCCGCACCCAGTTCGCGCGCAAGCTTTGCCTTTTCTTCCGAAGAGACGGTTGTATGCACGACGGCACCTTTTGCCTTAGCGAGCTGAACCCCGATATGTCCCACACCTCCAGCGCCCGCGTGCACAAGTACAATTTGCCCAGGCTGGATTTCCGCTTTGTCGATAAGGGCTTCCCAAGCCGTGATCGCAACGAGCGGCAATGCGGCAGCCTCACGGAAGGAAAGTGCCTTCGGTTTTTTTGCAAGAAGGCTTGCGTCGGCGATTACGAACTCAGCGAGAGCACCCTGTCTTGGCCCAACGCCCCCGATGCAGCCGTAGACTTCGTCACCGGGTTTGAATGTCGTTACACCCGCGCCAACTTGATCCACGATGCCCGCAACATCACCGTGCAAAATGCGCGGAGCGAGAGGAGCAAAGAAGGATGCCGCGCCACTTCGAATTTTGTAATCAACCGGATTAACGCTCGTCGCTTTGGCTCGGATCAACACTTGTCCCGAGCCGGACTTCGGTTTTTCAATTTCCGTTACTTGCAAATTGCCGATGTCACCAAATTCAAGGAGCGTGTAGGCTTTCATGTCTTCCTCGTTAGTCCAGGTTGAGCGCTGCGACCGTAGCTCAGGGTCGCCGGAAAGTGAAGTTTTAGTCCGCAATCTCTAAACGATTTCAATTCAGTAGCTCAATGCATAACGACGTTAGCCTAGCTCGTTCTTTAGATCTCGTCACACCTCCTCACCTGATTTGACGGAAAAGAGCATTCCACGTTTCCTGAGATGCGGAATGGCTTATCGCGGTCTCACCAACCGCTTAAGGGAGATGAAAATGAAGACTCAACTGCTTTTTTTCGTGATGTCGATCGTCGTTTCCATGAACGTTCACGCGACCGAAACTTCGCCTGCGGAAGATGGGTTCGTTCACGCCTGCCACGCCGTCGAAACTTGCTTTCCTGGTCAACCGGAATCCATCCTTGTGTCGCTTCTTCGCGAGCCACGCTCCGTACGCATTCAAGCGTCTCCCGCGCAAAAAGATTTTTCGTTTTTTGGTTTGCTTGCTCAGCCATCTGCGGAAAACTTCATTCGCTTCGTGGAGTCGAGAGGTGATTGGCGGCGAGAATTCGAGATGCCGGCCACGCTTAGACCCTACGGTCCAAACGAAGAAGGTTCTGTCGTCTTCGGCGGCGTGACCTACGCCTGTAAGTCTGCCGTGAAATGATTAGTTACACTGATCGGGCCTAGGGCTGAAATACATCGAAGTCCCCGCGCCACTCGAACCAGACGTAATGGTATTCGCTACACTGCCGGTAAACGAGGGGCACGTGCCTGCGGGTGTTCCCGATGTGTTGCCATTAGCGGTGATGGTTCCGCCAGCCGCTGTAGTCACGACTCCTGAATGAATCGCCGCCGCGCAAACGTCGCTTGTTTGCAGATAATTTCCAGAACCGATTACGGCGCTTTGAATCTGGTGGTAGTTCACGGGGCAAGTACAAGTCAGCGATGCTCCGCTTGCGAGGGTTGTGACGCGAGGACAAGTTGAAGTCATCACGCTCCATGATGCAGACGCACCAGTCCCAGCCGTCAGTTGCACACGACGCATATTTACAGCCCCGCTCGGTGCGGTTGTGCGTAGCTGAATATAAGCTCCGGGGGGAAGTGTTTGGTTACTAACTCCCCAGGTTTGAATTTCCGAGGTGCAGGCGGCGTCAGAGCAAATTCGAAACTCCGGATTTCCCCCAGATCCGGCGTCACCGATGGAAACCGTAACGCCGCTGTGACTCGAAGTTCTGACGATGTTACTTTCGTAGACCGCACTTGGAGTGGCCGACCGAACTTCGGAAAATGATGCCGAGTAGGCGACGGTCGTATCAGTCGCCGCGGTGGTGACCGATAATCCCGACGTCATACTGCCCACCGTGTAGTTGATTGCGCAAGTGGTGCTCGCAGCCGCCGGCGTGATCATCGCGATTCGAACATAGCTTCCATTCGGCGCAAAGAACGAACCGTTTGCCGTTAAGAAGGTACCCGTGAGCACAGTCGCGCATGTACTGTCAGAACAGAGGCGAATGTTCATTGTTCCGCAGCCCGCGGAGGTGAAGCTAGCCGTCAGCGTCCCGCCGTGAAAGCCTCGCAAAGGCTCGATCACGTTGACGTTCAAATCCCATTGCGCGTCGGTAGTCGTGACGGCCGGGATTGAATCGGGTGTCGAATCGGCAAGATCAATCGTTCGCCAATTGGTGCCATTACAAAACTGAAGCTGATTATCCGCCACACTCCACCGGAACTCGCCATTTGTGGAGCAAGTCCCGTTCGTGAGAGCACTCGAATCCCAACGCCAGAGATAGCCTGAGTTGCAATAATGTAGCTCACCACTGACGTTTCGAATTTCCCCGTTGATAGAACAAGTCGTAGCCGTTCGCGATCCAGGAAAATCCATCCATGTTGTTCCATTGCAGTACATGAGCTTATTGATTTTGCCTGCGCCTGTAGAGAGCTGCACCTGACCTGTAACTCCTGTCCCCAGGCTGGTGTCAGCAACAGCCGAGCAAGCGGCTCTTGCCACCCCGGCCGACATGACTACGAAAGTGAGAAGGAGAATCGAACGAATCACGATCTTTATCTCTCTGCTCTTCGCTCGGACTTCAGCTCGCGGATCATGGCTTTGAGTTCGTCGAGTTCCGCGCGCATCTCTTTGTTTTCGTTTTTCAGTGATTCAATCTCGCTCGCAACCGTGCGTTTTTCCGCCTCGCACATCGCGCGAGTTTCTTTTACGGCTTCGATCAGCGGCGAAATCAGGGCTTGGTATTTCACACCTTTGAAGCCCGTCTTCGCGTCGGTCACAACCGCTTCGGGCATGATGCGCTCAACATCTTGAGCGATGAGACCATACTCCTCATCACCACTACTCTTCATCCGGTACCTCACGCCTTGAAGCGCGCGAATCAAATCCCAACCTTTGATTTCTCGTATTTCGGTCTTTAAGCGGCGGTCGGAGGTCGTGATGAAGCTTGTGGCTTTGACGGACCCGGCGACTTCAAGCATCGCGCTCGGGGTCGCCGTTCCGATGCCCACGTTACCGGAATCATCGATAATCATTCTCTGCGTGCTGGCCGTTCGGAACGTCATCCCTAGAAGCGCTCCGTCGCGGCGAATCGCGGTATGTCCTGAAGTTCCCGTGAAATTTAGGAAAGCACCGAGATCAAGCATCGCGTCTCCTCCGGAAACGTGAAGCCGTGCGGAAGGCGACGCTGTCCCGATCCCGACGTTTCCAGAAGAGTCGATACGTACGCGTTCTGCAGCTCCGGACGAAAAAGCTAAAGCGTTTGAACCGGGATACCAAACTCCCGAACCTGAATAATTGACGAAAGAGTGCCCCGGAGCGGCCGCGGACCCGTTTCCGGCAAGCATCGCACCGTTAGCCATGACCGCCGACGAGCCACGAATGTTGCCCACGACATCAAGTGGTTGGGCCGGAGTCGCCGTGCCGATCCCGACGTTTCCGCTGCCATCGATTCTCATTCGCTCAGTGTATGCACTCGCTCCAGACTGTTGCCCGAACACGATCGTCGGTGTGGTTCCTGCGTTGTTACTGATGGCGCCGATTAAGGCCTTTTGTGAAGTGCTCGCGGTGTTCGTTGCGCCAAATCTGATGAAAGAGCCCGTGGCGTCGAGCGCGAAAGTATTGTTCATATTCAAGCCTCCGTTCGCCGCCAAAGGAAGCGCGTTGGAAGCATCGCTAGCTAAGTAAGCCGTGTTGCTCGCATTTGAACTGATGGTGATGTATTGGCTGAAGGTCGGAGCGTTATTGCTCGCAACGGAAAACCAGCCGGAACCGTTGTGCCATTCCGGACTGAACGTTGAGGTGTTGTAACGAAACATCCCCGCAACGCCCGTCGTGGGACGATTCGCAGTCGTGTCTTGAGGTAGAATCATGGAACTTTTCGATGGGCCCGTCCCGTTCAGGTCGAGAATGGCGCCTGCGGTCGGCGCCGTTGTCCCGATCCCGACATTGCCCGCTGAATCGATGCGCATTTTCTCGGTTAAGTTGCTCGAGGTGCGCGTCATGAACTTCATGTAGGATGCGGTGTTGTCCGATGTTGCAGACCAAGCTGAAGCCACCTCACCGAGATCGATAGTCGAGTTCGTCCTGAATCGAATCGACACGCCAAAATCCTGAGTTGTCGATGTATGTTGATTGGCGATTTGAAGAACGTCGACGATCCCGCCGCTCAATGCGCTGATATTTGTTCGGCCTCCATTTACCGTCAGCAGAGCGCCCGGCGACGAAGTCCCGATACCCACCTTGCCATCGCCTGTAATCCGCATCTTTTCGGTTCTCGAATTTGTGGCCGTCGTGGAGAAGGTAAGGGCCGTCGGGTTTGCGGTATTCGTAAAGTTAGCCTCCGCAACGCCAGCGATGGTCGCGGCGCGCTCGATCCACGCGGATCCGTCATTTCCTCCAAAATCGATGCGCCCCATCTCGTGATTCTGAGGTGTCGCCGTGCCTCCGCTGCCGTTCGATTGCAGGATCACGCGCGCGTTTCCGCCTCCAGTAGCTTGGATCCGAGTGAACGCGTCGCCACCGTTCTGATAAATGGTTCCGTTCGCCACGACGTTCA
>SYLX01000180.1 GCA_005808505.1 Bdellovibrionales bacterium
CCACGACTCGATTAACGTACGCCACTTCATCGGCACACCGTGAAGGCTCAAGCGGTAATCGATCAACGTTCCCTGCTCGATATCTTTTGTCGACTTGCCGATCACACGGAAATTGAGAAAAGGCGGCGTGAGCTCTTCGAGGTTCTTCTCACTGCAGAAGTAGGGAAACACATCTTCAGGTTTTCGCGGAATCCATTGCTCAGCCACAAGTTCGTGCTGACCATCTTTCAAAGGTTGGCATAGCTCTTCGAGCGCCGGCACGAGTTGTGGATAGTGAAATTGGAAGCCGAGTTCTTGCAAACGCTCTGGCAAAACGCGCTGACTTGCGAGAACCGCCGTCGAAACTTCGCCGAGGGCTGTCTTCAGCGCGGTTTCGGGAACCGGTAAAAAAACCGGGCGACCTAAAGCGCGAGCTAGCGAGATCGTGAATCGATCATTGCGCGCAGGCTCAGGTGCTGTCCCGTTGAAAACGCCCGACGCGTTTTCATTTTCGGCGCAGAAGACGAAGACACGCGCGATATCCTCGATGTGAATCCAGCTCATCCACTGCTGCCCGTTTCCAAGCTTACCGCCGAGTCCTTTCGTAAAAACAGGAAGCATCTTCGGGAGCGCGCCTGATCGTCTCGAAAGTACGATACCGGTACGAACTTTCGCTAAACGAATGCGGGATTCGCTGCTCAAACTGTCGGCTTCGGCCTCCCAATCACGAACGACTTCTGCCAGAAAGTCGGAACCCAAAGGCGAGACTTCGTTCAAGGCTTCGTCGCCACGATCGCCGTAATATCCAGTCGCGGAGCCAAGGACGAAAACTTTTACGCTGGGGCCTTCAAGACGAACGGCCTCAGCGATTCGTCTTGTACCCTCTACTCGCGAAGCGCGTATTAATCTTTTCTTCTCTTCTGTCCAACGACCTTCCGCGATCGGCTCGCCTGCGAGATGAATGACAGCGTCGACATCAACCAACGCCTCTTGCGGCACGCGGACAGTGTGATCTTTCCAGACGAAGAGTTTTGCAGGAAAAGGAAGATCAAGCCGAGCCCGTTCAACGTTGCGAACGAGGGCGGTAACCTCGTGGCCTTTCTCGACAAGTTGTTTGCCAACTTCTTTTCCGATCAATCCCGTTGCGCCCGTGAGTAATACACGCATCGTTGTTCCCCCGAAAACGCTCGTTAGAAGTGTTGAAATCCGTAGATCCACACTGAAGTTTAAACTCGGCTCAACTGAGGGCCGACGCCGTTATCCTGAACCATTTCCAACTGTTAAGCTAGGCGATTCCTATAACTGACGCGTACGTTCAAGGGGTCTTGAACATGGCTCCCGAATGGAGTACTATGTCCTTGTTATCTAGGGACTTTTTGAATTGTTCAAAAGTTCATTATCAGATGAAGAAACCGGTAAAGTTTTAATAAAACGCGATATTTCTCCACTAAACGCGATAGCGTGAAAGGCTGGTGGGTTGTGACTGAGAACCAAACTCTTCCCGAAATGCAGGAACTGTCGGATCAAATTGGTGAGTTTGTTTATTACTGGGGATTCAAGCGAATCCACGGAAAGATCTGGGCTCACCTTTACCTGGCACAAAAGCCTCTGGATGCAGCTGACTTAGTCCGACTCATGAACATTTCAAAAGCTCTCGTCAGTATTTCGCTTCGCGAGTTGATGGAGTACGAAGTGATTCAACAGGTCGGAAAGAGCCCGCGTGGCACGCAACTCTACCGTACAAATCCCGACATTCTTCAGGTCATCATGTCGGTTCTTCGCCAGCGCGAAAAGCGCATGCTGGCACGAGTTCAAGCAGCGTACGACGGTTTAAATAAAGTATCTGAAGCTGAGCGCGAGCGCAGCGGATTGAGCGCGGCAAATCTTGCGCAGCTTGCGGAACTCATCCAGAAGGCTGTGGTGAGCTTGGATGCTTTCATCTCTCTCAAAGCCGTAGATTTCGGAGATTGGCAGCAAGCTTTCACTCTTCCCAACGGAGCCGATCAGGGAGGTTTCAATGCCGGAAGCACGGCGGATGGCGATGGACGAAACCATCCGAAAGAAGCAGCTTACGCTCGCTAAGCCAGTTGTTTTTTAGGAGCCAGGCCTCGCAGATCCGCCTATTGACTCGTGATTAGTGTTGAGCGGACTGCGTTGGCTCCGGCGCTTTTTTTCCAAGCCCAATTTTGTAGGCTCTCAAAACGCGCAAACGCGCGGTCACGTGATCGATCATCGGCTCTGGATATTTATTCGTCTTCGCCTCAGGCACCCAAAAGTTGATGTACTCTTTTTTCGGATCGAATTTCTTTGCCTGTGTTTCGGGATTGAAAACTCGAAAGTAAGGCGAAGCATCGCATCCGGTACCGGCAACCCATTGCCAATTCCCGTTATTACTCGCCAACTCGAAATCCAAAAGTTTCCTTGCGAAGTAAGCTTCGCCCCAGCGCCAATCGACGAGCAGATGTTTCACGAGAAAACTCGCGGCAATCATTCTCACGCGATTATGCATGAAGCCCGTGGCATTCAACTCGCGCATTCCGGCATCCACGATGGGGTATCCAGTTGTTCCTTCGCACCATCTCGAAAAATCTTTTTTATCGTGTCGAAACTGGATGCGATCGTATTCAGGGCGGAAGGCTCCCTTCACTACGTGCGGAAAATGCCAGAGGATCTGCATGAAAAACTCCCGCCAGATCAACTCTTTCAACCAAGTCTGATCGCCGGTGTCTTGTGCGACTTCGCGAGCTAACTTGGCCATTTCCCGAACACTGACCGTACCGAATCGAAGATGAAGACCTAGGCGTGACGTCCCTTTAACCGAAGGAGTGTTGCGAAGCTCGTGGTATCGCTTCAGTAACTTTTTATCTGGAGCGGAGTCCGGGAAAATCAGATCGCTCTTTTTAAAACCCATTTCCTCTAAGGATGGGATCTTCTCTCCCGACCATCTTAAAAACTGATCATCTGTCAATTTATGCGACCGCAGATCCTTTGGATCTAATTGCGAAAGCCACTTTTTACTGTAGGGAGTGAAGACCGTGTAGGGACCACCGGTTCCTTTCTCGACTTCCAACTTTTCAAAGATCACTTGATCCTTGAAAGTCGAGAAAGTGGCGCCTCCTGCTTTCAGCATTTGGAAGATTTCGGAGTCGCGTTGAGTAGCGTAAGGCTCATAGTCGTGATTCGTGTAGACGGCTTTGATCTGGAACTCGCTCTGCAGCTTTTTGAAAACTTCCGCAGGTTTTCCATATCGAACCAGAAGCGCGGAGCCGATGTCTTCCAACTGTTTGTTCAAACCAACGATCGGTTGATGAATAAATTGAACGCGCCGGTCGTCGCGATCCTCGAGCTTCTCCAAAATATCGGAATCAAAAATGAAGAGAGGAAGAACTGGCAACTCACGCTTGAGTGCCGCGGCTAATCCGACATTGTCAAAAAGTCGCAAGTCCCTGCGAAACCAGAACACCGCAACGGGTTGCGAATTTTTTCTAGATGATTCTAATTTGTGCCGATTTGTTGTCATTTGATTCTCGCGTTCGGTAATAGGCAGCGGTTCAAATTTTTTTCAAAACAGAGTTCACAGATTACGTAGAGGATTTGCGAAACTCTCATCCATTTACCTGGGAAAACACCTCGCGTACACATTTATTCACCCCTCTAAACCTGCCCTTCGATTAATGTTTCTTCAGCATGGTTGCACTAACGGATCTCACTACCCAACCTATCTTAGAACTCGACAAAGTCGGTTTACGTTGCGAACGCGGCGGATTCCATATCGATCCCTGGGGCGATGCCGCCGTTGCGGTGATCACGCATGCACATGGGGATCACGCGCGATTAGGAAGTGGTTTCTATCACTGCGCCGAAGAATGCTTACCGTTAATCAAACAAAGACTCGGGCCGGAGACGAAGGTTACTGGTCACAAGTATGGTGATCGTTTTCGCTTGGGCGATACGATCGTTTCGTTTCATCCGGCAGGTCATATCTTGGGTTCGGCGCAAGTTCGCGTTGAATGCGACGGGATCGTTTGGGTTGCTTCGGGTGATTATAAGCGTGCGGAGGATCCCACGTGCGCGCCGTTCGAAGTCGTTCCCTGTGACGTTTTCATTACCGAAGCGACTTTCGCTCTTCCGATTTACCGTTGGGAGTCAGGGGCCGAAACCGCTCGACAAATTTTAGAGTGGTGGGATTCGAACATTCGCGAGCAGCGACCGTCGCTTCTCTTCTGCTACGCGCTCGGAAAAGCGCAGCGGGTACTTGCCGAGATCAAACGCCTTGATCCCTCACGACACGCTTATCTCCACGGTGCGGTCCACAGCCTGACGGAACTCTATCGTCGACAAAACATCGACATGATCGATACGACGCTCATCAATGATGAAACGAAGGGAAAGAATTTCGCCGGCGAGCTGATTCTTGCTCCCCCTTCGGCGTACCGAAGCCCTTGGATGAAACGCTTTAAAGGCGCCGACACGGGATTCGCTTCGGGCTGGATGCGCGTTCGTGGCGCCCGTCGCCGCCGCGGTTACGATCGCGGCTTTATTCTCTCCGATCACGCGGATTGGCCCGATCTCGTGCGAACGGTGAAAGAAACGGGAGCAAGACTCGCACTTCCGACTCACGGCGGAGTCGATGTTCTTTCTCGTTATCTCAATGAGCAAGGTGTCGTCGCGACGCCTCTTCGCGCAACTGCATTTGAAGGCGAAACGGAGGACTGACGATGAAAGCATTCGCTGACCTCTACGATCGCCTCGATGCCACAACCGGTACGAACGCTAAAGTTGCGGCAATGGCGAACTACTTTCGCGAGGCTCCGCAAGATGATGCCGCTTGGGCTCTATACTTTCTGACCGGACGAAGGCTTCGCAGGTTAGTTTCATCTATTTCGCTTCGCACCTGGACGCTCGAGTTAACCGGACTTTCTGAATGGCTTTTTCAAGAAAGCTACAGCTCGGTCGGCGACACGGCCGAATGTTGCGCGCTTTTGCTCGATGCTCTTCCGCACGAGCGAAAAGCGCCCGTGGAGTTGAGTCTCACCCAGTGGATGGAAGAACGCATTCAACCCTTGATGGGGAAAAGTGAGCCCGAACAACGCGAAAAAGTTGTTGAATGGTGGTCTCAGCTTGAAGGACGAGAACTCTTCATGTTGAACAAACTTCTCACCGGGGCGTTTCGCGTTGGTGTTTCGCAGGGTTTGGTCGCCAAGGGTCTTGCGGAAGTATCAGGCCTTAGTAACGCGGAAATCGCGCATCGCCTGATGGGCGACTGGCAGCCGACGGCGGAATGGTTTGCTTCAATCCTAAATCCCGGGCAAGTAACACGCGCAATTTCTCGACCGTATCCTTTCTTCTTGGCTTCACCGCTTGAGCAAGAAGCAACCGCACTGGGTGCAGCTACTAAGTGGCAAGCCGAGTGGAAGTGGGACGGAATTCGCTCGCAGCTCATCAAACGCGACGGCGAAATTTTTCTTTGGTCGCGCGGCGAAGAACTCATTACGGAGCGCTTTCCCGAGATTCAGCAAGCCGCACTGACGTTGCCGGACGGCACGGTGATAGATGCCGAAGTACTCGCCGCGCACGATGGAGAAGTTCTGCCGTTTGCGGAGTTACAAAAGCGCATCGGTCGCAAGAAGCTTACGAAGACAATTTTGGCCGAAGCACCCGCAATTCTAATGGCGTACGATCTTCTCGAGGAGAACCACGAAGATCTGCGCGATCGTCCCATGGCGGAACGAAGAGCGCGACTGGAAAAAATCTTAGGCTCGGCCTCGCGCGTCTTCCGACTCTCGCCGTTGATTGAGTTTAACTCGTGGGATGATTTAGCAGAGCAGCGAACTCGTTCGCGAGAGCTTGGCGTTGAAGGCGTGATGCTCAAGCGAAAATCCTCGCTCTACCAGGCGGGCCGTCGGCGCGGTGATTGGTGGAAGTGGAAAATTGATCCGCTGACAATCGACGCCGTTTTGATTTACGCGCAAGCCGGAACCGGTCGACGTGCGAGCCTCTTTACCGACTACACTTTTGCCGTGTGGAAAGGTGATGAGCTTGTTCCGATCGCAAAAGCGTATTCAGGACTCACCGATGAGGAGATCGGCTCCCTCGACAACTGGATCCGCCGGCATACTCGCGAACGTTTTGGACCTGTTCGTTCCGTTGAACCGTTTCACGTATTTGAACTCGCATTTGAAGGCATCAATGCTTCTCCCCGCCACCGTTCGGGCATCGCGATGAGATTTCCGCGAATTCTCCGATGGCGGCACGATAAGAAAATTCACGACGCAGACAAGATTGAGACGCTGCAGGCGATGATTGATGGAAACAACCGAAGAGTCTCGCGCCAAAGCCAGGCGCCGCAACAAACCGAACGCGTCTGAATCGGCCGCCGAGTCGATGGCACTAGAAGGCGCAGACGATCCACTCGAAAGAGTCGAGAGGTGGTTTGCTGCGCGCTCTTGGCGACCGTTTGAATTTCAGCGCGAGGCGTGGGCTGCGCGGATGCGGGGCGAGAGTGGGTTGATTCACGTCCCAACCGGCGCAGGGAAAACCTACGCCGCTTTCGTCGGAGCCCTCGCGCACGCGCAGCTGGAGCCTGAGCTTAAAGGATTGCGGGTCCTCTACGTCACTCCTTTGAAAGCGGTCGCGCGCGATATCAAACTTGCACTTGAAGAAGCTGTCCAAGGAATTGGTGCCAACTTCCGAGTTGAAGACCGCACTGGGGACACCAGCGCTCACCGGCGCTCCAAGCAGAAGCTTGCGATGCCCGAGGTTCTCGTCACGACACCTGAGTCGCTGGCACTTCTTTTGTGCGACACGGATCACGAAAGGCATTTTAAGAATCTTGATTCGATCGTCCTCGATGAATGGCACGAATGTCTCGCCACCAAGCGTGGAAGCCTTCTTGAACTCACTCTCACGCGGCTCAGATCTCTACGCCCGAGCGTCGCGACCTGGGCGCTCACGGCAACGATCGACAATGTCGAAGAAGCGGCCCAAGCCGCTGTCGGTACCGATACCAAAGCCACGATCGTTCGAGCTCGTCTACCTCGGCCACTTGTCATCGAAACTTTGTTCCCGAGCGAAATCGACGCCTTCCCGTGGTCAGGTCAGCTCGGGCTCCGTATGCTCCCGAAACTTTTGCGCGAACTTGATCCAAAAAAATCCACGCTGATCTTCACGAACACTCGCTCTCAAGCCGAACGCTGGCACAAGGCAATTCGCGAGGCGAAACCTGAGTGGGCGGAGCAGCTCGCGCTCCACCACGGATCCCTCGCACCTGAAGAACGAGAGAGCGTTGAGCAGGGAGTGAAAACTGGAACCATCTCGCTCGTGGTTTGCACTTCGTCTCTAGATCTCGGTGTCGACTTCGGCCCGGTGGAAAAAATTGTGCAGATCGGATCCCCGAAAGGCGTAGCTCG
>SYLX01000181.1 GCA_005808505.1 Bdellovibrionales bacterium
CAAAGAAGCCGTAAAAGCCTCGGTTAAGAAGATCGTTATCGACGGAACCGATGGTGCTCATCCCGAAAAATCGACGTTTGAAAATGGCGTCTTCACGCTTCGCCACAAATTCAATTCGAATGTCGACCAACACGAGGAACGCCGCAAAAAGTGGTCCGCGATCATCGAAGCGAAATTGTAATTTCGAGCTTTTGCTTCTGAATCGCTAGGAAGAAGGCGCGCTGAAGAGTGCGCCTTTTTTCATTTGAAAACGATCACGGGCCAAGAAAGATAGGGCCCACGACGAGTGCGATCACCAGAGTCGCGAGCGAAATGGCGAAGCTGGCGGCGACGTAGAAAATTGGTGACAGCAGTGCGGCCATTGCGATGGCCTTGAATTTTCCAAAGCGCGGAACTGCGCGTTCGTAACTCAGCAAGCTTCCGCTCACGCTCACCAAAATGCTCGTGACCAGAAAAAAATCCGATAATTTCGGCGGATCTTTTAGGGATCGAGAAAAAAAGCTTTGCGGGCTAAAAGAGGCATCGGCATCTTTGAACATAGCAAACCACCCGGCGATGAGCGTAAACCCAGCCACGACGAGCAGGAGCTGTGCTCGAAGTCTCGTGTCCCATCCTCGTTCCACCGAATCCCTCCAGCCCGAATTGACCAATCTCATTCTACGCTGCAATCATGAAATTATGAAGCAAAGTTCTAAACCTCGTTTCTTCATTTACGCGATTTCGTTTATCGTGTCGACTTGCGCTCTCTACTCAGTTTTTCAGTACGGTTATCCTGAGTCTCCTTGGTGGCTGAATTTCATTTTTGCTTGCTGCATAGCTGGGGGTGCTGCCTTCGGCGCGTTCTTTGGTCCCCGCGGTGTCCCCCTTAATCTTTCGAAGTCGTCATCCGGAGCGGAGTTAAGTGAGTCTTTTGCGAGCGCGTTTAAAGCATTTCTCAATCGTGAAAAGCTTCTTCTTGGGCTGATCCGAGACAATATCGTCACGACGAAAACCACGAAGAAAATATTGTTCTCGCGTGAAGTCCGCATTCTGGAGCGAACGGAATCAGAGATTCTCCGATCTCTCCGGTTCGAGATCGAGTACGGCAATAAACAGGGGCAAGCGAACTTTTATCTTGTCCGTCAGAGACGATCGACAGCATTTTTCGCTTGGAGTGTGCCTCACTCTTTGAGTGGCAGATTCCTTCAAGACGGTCGTTGGTTGAAAATCTTTGGCTATCGACCCGTGTCTACCGAACAGATTCACCGTCTCTCAGACGTCTTGAGAGCGAAATTAGCCGACTGTCCCCATGGCTACAGTTTTGCGAGCTGCGATTTCAACCGCGTGCTGATCGTCGACGCTCAAACAATTCTGACAAGCGAGCAGGTTCAAGAGGTGTTCCGGGAAGCTGAGCGGAGTTTGTGGAACATTCCCGAGGAGCGCGTTTAGCGGCGCCTGAGAGCTAGGGAACCCTTCTCGCGGACAATTCGGGCTGCGAGAAAGATAAAACAAAGTCCGATCCAAGTGGGAATTAGAGGATTTAATATCGGTGCCCAGTTGATCGCAAGAGTCGACTGCGTCGGATCTTCAGGGTTCACGATCACCTTTGCGGAATCGCCGCTGTCCACCAGATTGCGCCAGATAAACTGCACGTTCTCCCGCGCATCGATCTTTCGCTCGCCAACCGTGTAGGAATACAGAATCTCGCTAGGTTCTGTTGCGGTCTCGCGTGCGGTCTCTTCCGAAGCTTGCGTCTGCGTGATCACGGCGGTCGTCGGCTGTCCCGATAAACGAAGTGCGAGATGATCAATCCAAGGCAGAGTGTAAACCAAAAGACAGGCGCAGCCGGTAAGTAAGAACACGCTCGCGATGATCAATTTCTGGGTGCGCGCTTGCATCCTTTGAGTGAAATCAACTTTTTAAGTTGAGTCAACCGGTGAGTTCCGAGTCGATAGTTAGCTCCACTCTGGAACTAGAGTCCCGCCTATAGAGCGCCAAAAATCTTTCAATTGGCGCAAAGTTCGAAGTTTTCCTAATCTCTCGGAAGGAGAACCCCATGAATCCTTCGTTGCGCGCGGTTGGGCTTTCAAAATGGTTTGATACGGGTAAAGGAAAACGATTCGATGCCGTGAAGGACCTGTCGTTCGATTTGATGCCTGGAGAGTCAGTCGCTTTCCTCGGGCCGAACGGGGCGGGCAAAAGCACCACCATTAAAATCCTCTGCGGGATTCTATCACCTAGCATCGGTAACGCCGAAGTTTCGGGCTTCGCGGCCGGAAGCCTTGAGGCCAACAAGCTTCTTGGGCTCGTGTTCGGAACGCGTAGTCAACTCTACATGCACATGACCGTGCATCAGTGCCTCGATATGATCGGCGAGATTTATTTTTTAAGTGGAAGCCAGAAACGCGCACGCATCAGCGAGCTCGCGATGCTCTTCGATATTGAAGATCTTCTAAAAAAACGCGTACGAACGTTGTCGCTGGGGCAGCGGATGCGTTGCGAAGTCGTAGCGGCTTTGCTGCATCGGCCTAAGATCCTTTTGGCCGATGAGCCGACGATCGGGCTCGACATCATCGCCAAGAATCGTCTTCGAGAGTTGATTTTACGCTGGCAGCGCGAAGAGAAGAGTACGTTGCTTCTCACGAGTCACGATCTCAGTGACGTTGAAGTTTTGTGTTCGCGTTGCATCTTGATTGATCACGGCATGAAACGGTTCGACGGTCCTTTGAGCGCCCTAAAAGGCGATCTTAGTGATTTACGTCGCATTCACATCACGGTCGCAGAACAGACCATATTGCCTCTGCGTTCCGAGGAGAAAATTTTACCGGCGGAAAGCGAAGCGTTCATTCACCGCTACGAAGTCCGAACTCGGGAATTACCTATGGCGGAAGCGCTAGCCAGATTGTCACGTCACTACGGCGATCGACTTCAAGATATTCAGATCAATGAAGTGAGTCTCGAAGAAGTGTTAGCACGGCGTTATCAAGAAGGACGCGCATGAACTCAGTTGTTGAATCCGGAAGGTTTCATCTCCGCTTCGGCTTGTTCAGCGTGCGCGAACAATTCGGTGATGTACGCGCCTCACTTGCCGCTAATGCGTTGATCCCTTTTTTTGTTTGGTTGCTCTCACGGCTATGGGAGCGATTCAACGGATCCCAGGGAAACTTTACCCTGGCCGAAATCGTGGTTTATATCGGAATCACCGAAGTGCTTTACATGACTTTCGTGCGACCCGCTTCTGTTGGGAGAGCAAGCTGCGATTTCTCGATTGCATTGGCGCGTCCGAGGTCTTGGCTCGTGACGAGTTTTTCGGGCTTGGTTGGCCGGTCGCTAGGTGGCAGGCTCTTCATGCTTGCGATTTTGATTCCGGTCTTCCCATTGATGGGAGCCGAGAGTTCGCACGTAGGAACTTCGATGTTACGTTTGTTTCTTCTGCTTCCATGGCTCGCTGTGCTTCAGGGCTTAATGGCTTTGTTCTTCGCGATTGCGCAGGTGCTTTGGCATAAAACGGATTATTTTTTTCTTCCCGTGGGAAAAGTCTTCCTAGTTCTCGGAGGCGTGTGGGGGCCGATCGCTGATTTCAATGAACCGTGGCGAGGTTGGTTGTTGAAGTTTCCGCCATCAGATCTTTTCTTTCAGCCGGCCTATTTCTGTATCAAAGGGCACTTTTACGGTTTGAGCGGAACCGAATGGTTTCTTCGCACAGGACTGCTTGCACTCTTTTTGCTCATCGTGAACGTTTTCTTTTTCCGGATTGCGAAAACTCGTCACCAATCGTTTGGAGGTTGAGCCGTGAAAACACTGAGGCTCATCGCACTCGCCGTTCGATATCATTGGGATTCGCAGAAATCGAATCCGATGAATCTTTTTGCCGCGGTCTTTGGGATGATTCTGAATAACGCGATCGTCTTGTGGGGACTTTGGGCGATGCTCTTTGACGGAAAGCCAGATGCACGTGAATTAACGGTTTACTTCGTCGCGCTCAACGGAATGTTGACCATTGCGTGGGGATCGGTTTGTTTTTTCTTGGGTGGGCTTCATTCCCTCGGGCACTACGTTGATGAAGGAGCTTTGGAACCCATGCTTTCAACACCTCGGCATCCACTCGTGATGGCGGGAATCTCCGACAGCATGGCGCCCGCACTCGGCGACATCATCCAAGGTATTCTGAATATCGGTGTTCTGCTCTGGATCGCGTCGCCTGCAGAAACCTTGCGTTGCCTGTTGTTCACCTCAATTTGTGCAACCGGCGTTGTGGGTCTTTTCATCCTGACTGGCTCCGTGCCGTTCTTCGTTAAACGCGGGAATAACTTAGCACTCCTTTTACGCGAAGTTTGTTTGAGTCTGTCGTTTTATCCGATGGGAAAAGTGTTTACGACAAGTGGACGTTTTCTCCTTTACATCACGCCGGCGGCGGTCACGGGATTTCTTCCGATTACCGCGATCGAGTCAGGCTCGTGGAGTGATGCGATCATCGCAGTAGGAGCCGCTGGAGCGTTCTTGATCGTATCCATCAAGGTATTTGCGCTGGGCTTGCAACGCTACCAGACAGCAAGCTACGTAACGGCTCGCTGAATACAAGAGGACAGTCCGATAAAATTTTGGATGCTCTTCGGAGAGCTGAAAATGGATAGTGTCGCCCATGTTGAGAAATTCACTGGCGAGACTTTTCAATTGGCGAAGTTAAGGCGAGCAGATCGTTCTAGGCCCCGCCATTGACCGCGGCCTTCCTTGGCTCCTAGCATAGACAAGGGGCTTAGGATAGGGAGGAGCCATGTCTGGAAAGAGCAAGTCGCCGCATTTACGTGTTGCTTGGTTGCTAACCGGTTTTGCGACGGTCGCGCTGATCGGCGTTTGGCTCTGGACACATGGCTCACCCGCAAGCCTCGAAGACATTTGTATCAGCATTGTCGTCTGCATGTTTGCGCTCTCGCCTGTTTACTTCACTTTGGTCGACATTCGCATGGGAGCCTACCGCACCGAGCGCAATAGATTGATCGCTTGTCTCTCGATTGCCGCCTACATCCTCTTTTTTTATTTAGCCGAAACGACAATCAATAAACAGGGCCGGCGTATCCACGGCCTTGGATTTGTCGCGGGTCCCCTGGCTTACTTCATGGCTTACCGACTCACTTCATTTCTCCTTCGCCGGCGGAAGAAGAAGCCTTCAAAAAACGTGGCTCTGGGACGCGCCGCAAAACGATCCCCATAAAACAGCGCTTTACTGAAACGCTCAGCCCAGCTAGCGTCGCGAGCATGAAAAATTACCTTGTCCTATCGGCTGCCGCTTTACTCTTGGCCTCTTGTGGAAACGGAACATCGTCGGGAACGCCCGCAAGCGATGGGAATGAAAAGCCGATCGCGCCGCTAGTGGGAAACTGGTCGATCGTAACTAAAAGTTGTGGCGGCTCAACGCAGCCTCTCTCTTCCGGAGAGTCTTTTGTCATCGGTGAAGGTGCGGATATGGTTGTTCACATCGTAACTTCCGAGACGGATGAACATCGTTGCGCTTTTGCGGATGGCTACAGCGTCGTTAGCGAATCGTCATCGCAGACGCAGGTGAACGGTCGGAAAGAGTCTCGACTTCAAGGAACATTGAGCCTGTCTGCACAACGAACCATCTGTTGGAAGAGAACACCGTCCGGTCTCGAAACGGATCCCTATCTCGACGAAACCAAAGCGGTCAGTGGACCTGTCTTCTCAGGGTTATTCATCAAGCGAGATGCAAGCCGTGTCGTCTTCGAGAGTGACGCAAGCCCTCTCTGTCGTGGTGGTCTGACGTATCTGGAGATGATGGCTAAGTCGTCGCCTGAAGCTCAGCCGAATAGCGGGGAGTGACGGCTTTTCGTGAAGTGATCTCCGAAGTTTCTGACGTTTTCTCCGAAATGCTTCTCGCAAGAAGTCTTTAGGCTCCCATCTAAACGGATCGACGAATTGATCGCTCCATAAAGGATGGCAGATGAAGGTGATAACGCTCATTGCGGGTTTAGTCTTTTGGCAATTCGTGCTCGCGTCGACGTCGCTCGCGCAAATGGCCCCGCTCGAATTCGAATCTTGGATTCAATGGCAGGAGCAAAGAAGCATTGAGCGCATGCTCAAGAATATTTCTCCTGAAGATGCGGCACCAGGTGTAGTTATCGCGTCGCCAGAGCGCGTGAGTCCTCCTTACTATTTTCACTGGGTCCGGGACTCCGCCGTAACCATCGATCTAGTTGTCGATCTCTATCAAGAATCTGACGGTGACCGACGGCTCGATCTCGAACGGAGGCTTCTCGAATTCGCACGCTTTTCTCACGCCCTCCAATTGAAAACTGCAAAAGGGGGCCTGGGAGAGCCGAAGTACTACATCGATGGTACGCCTTATGACGGTGAATGGTGTCGACCCCAAAATGATGGTCCGGCCATGCGTGCGATCGCGATGGCGAAATTTGCGCAAGTCTTGCTCGATCAGAATCGGGGGGAACTCGTAAAACAATTGTTTTACGATGGCGCCTATCCCACGCTGTCTCTCATCAAAAAAGATTTAGAGTACACGGCTTCCAAATGGGCCGAAAAGAATTGCGATCTCTGGGAAGAAGTTCGTGGTCACCACTTCTACACGCGCATGGTTCAGCGTCGCGCTTTGATTGAAGGCGCAAAGCTTGCTCAGCGCCTTGGTGATGCGGGAGCCGCCGCGTGGTACCTCGAACAGGCGGAACTGATCACACAATCTCTTCCACTTTTTTGGAGGAGTGAGCGAGGCTATTTAGTTGCGTCACTTGAACCCGTCGGCTTCCCAAAACCAAGTGGGCTCGATGCGGGTACGATTCTCGCGTTTCTTCACGGTGACCCGGGAGATGGTACCGTCTCCGCTCTTGATCAAAGAGCGCAGGCAACACTTACTCATCTGACAGAGGCTTTCCGGGAGATTTATCCAATCAATCGGCGTCCTGAATTCACCGGTGTTGGCATCGGGCGCTATCCCGAAGATATCTACGGTGGTCATCACAACAACCACGGAAATCCCTGGGTCCTTTTAACTGCGGGTTTCGCTCAATTCAATTACCAAGCGGCGAGAGAAGCAAAGGCATCGGGTGAGGAGGGGGTTATGGAAATTTATCGCAAGCGTGGCGATATCTTTCTTAAAAGAATACAAGCGCATAGCAATCCGGATGGGTCTCTCTCAGAACAGTTTGATCGCCATCATGGCTTTATGACGTCGGCGAAGGATTTAACGTGGAGCCACGTCGAGTTTATCCGTGCTGCGCGGGCGCGGCGCGGCCTGAGATAGGTTTGTGGAAAACTCGAATTGCTCAAGGGTAGTCAGCTCGCATATGGTTCGCGCCATGAAGGCAAATCGATTTCCTCAGTGGCGTGGCTTCGAGCAGGTGCCAGCAGGTTGTTTGCTCGACCAGGTGGTTGAGCTCAAGGATTCGTTAGGCTTCGCATACGAGCGGAGCAGTGATTTCTACAAAGATTTTCATCGTCACGAGCGGCTGATGATCGTGCTTCCGCGAGGTGCGTGCGCGATGGAAGTCCGAACGCGCTCACCGCAGCAGGTATTTCGTGTCGATGGGAGTTCGGCATTGATCGTTCCCGCAAACCTTGAGCATGACGACGAGTCAATTTCGGCCCTCTACGATACGTTAGCGCTTTATCCCGATGACAAGGTGCTGAGCAGGGTCTTCGAACGCGAGAAGATTTCGCCTAGAATGGTGAACGAGCTGGTTGAAAATTTGCGGGTGGTGAAGCGGTCGCCGCAACTCAACTGCGCGATTGAATCGTTCTTTTCGGAGGCTCGCGTTCCCGCGCTCGACCGAGACGAAGAATCGATCAGCTTCTATTATCGTCGGGTTCTGCGCGAAGTTTTTCGCGAGGCAGTGTTCAAACTTCAGCAGAAGCCTCTCGCCGACTCGAGCATGACCCAGGCAAAGTTCACGGCTGAAAGCCTTGTTGAGCGGGCTTTGCAGGTGATTGAAGTCAATCTGTTTACACCTATGAAAATCAGCGAAATCGGCAGAGCGTGCGGCGCTAGTCCTTCGACGCTCCTTCGGGTCTTTCGAAGAGAACTAGGGGCTTCGCCGGCTGACTATATTCGGCGGCGAAGGCTGGAAGAGTCGCGAAGACTTCTCCAGAGTGGAGACTACAGCGTCTCCGAAATCGCGACCCGTATCGGTTACGAAAGTGCTGGTGCCTTCAGTGAAGCGTATAAGCAGCTTTTTGGCACATCACCTTCAAAAGAAAACTCCCCGGCGGTCCCGTTTGAGGAGAATGAAAATGTTTAGCTTCACCCAAATGAAAATTGCGTCTCGCATCTTTGATTTTCTTCGTGCTTCAATTCCTGTTTTCACGGTGATGATTTTTACTCAACCCGCGTTTTCGGATCCGATCGGAGATCGACCAGTGAAAGTTTTGATCGCGGGAGTTTCTCACGGACACGTTGACTGGATTCTCGCTCGCGACCGCAATTTGCGAGACATTGAAATTGTGGGTCTTCAAGATCAGAACTCAGCGCATCTCCAGTGGCTCGCGCAGAAGTATAACTTCCAATCATCAATGCTTTTCAGGGATCTTGATCAGGCGATCGAGGCCACGAGGCCCGACGGGGTTTTGGCTTTTGGCGCGGTGGATGAGCATTTGGCTGTCGTTCGTTCCGCCGTTCGAGCGCGAATTCCGGTGATGATGGAAAAACCGTTAGCTCACCGGCTCGAAGACGCGGTTGAAATGCAGCGTCTGAGCGAGCAGTCGGGAATTCCCCTTTTAGTGAACTACGAGTCCAATTGGTATCCCGCGCTTGAAAGAGTGATGGAAGCCGCTTTGGAACCAAAGCGTCTTCCAATTAGTCGCCTCAGTTTCGAAACCGGCCATTGGGGACCGATCGAATTGGGGGCAAAGCCCGAATTCCTCGATTGGCTCTTGAAGCCCGAAAGAGGTGGCGGCGCTCTCCTTGATTTCGGCGTTTACGGCGCAGGGATCGCAACCGTGCTGCTTGAAGGCCAAAGTCCCGTATCCGTTCAAGCCGACGTACGAACGACGAAGCCACACCTCTATCCGGGCGTTGAAGACGATGCACACATTCGGATCAATTACGCGCAAGCTCAGGTCGAGATCCACGCTTCGTGGAGTCTTCCTTCAAGCTTAAAAACGGCAACGATCTCCACGAAAGATGAAGTTTGGCATCAACGGACGGCGAATCACTTCACGGTAACGACTGGCGATGGTAAATTGCACGAACACGAACTTTCTCAGCTGAAGGAAAGTTCTCTCTACTTCGATGCCTTTAGCTACTTCGCGCAGTTCGTGCGTGGCAATGTGAGGCCTAACTCTCAACGGCCACTCTCGAGAGTGCTTTCGCTGGAGACGAACGTGATGATCATGCGGATCATGGATGCTGCGCAACGATCTGTCGTGAGCCAGAAACCCGAAGCCTTGCGATATTAAGGTGGTAGTGGGTCTAAAGACCTCGGGTTAGACAGAGATGATGTCCTCTTGTAGGCTCGCGGTGCGCGAGTTTTGGGGATTCTTGTCTACTTTTGGCCCGCCTTCTGTGCAAAACTCAGCTGCGGAACTTTGGGCGTAGCTGAGGGCAGTTCGTGAGCTCCCCAGTTAGACGAATTCAATATTCATCCTTGGGGCGAAAGTGCGGGCAGAGTCGGAAGCAGAATTCTCAAACCCTGACGCATCAAATGGAAGCGACGAGTGCTGCGTGCTCCTTGTGGGTTTGGGGCCTGCTCTCGAGAGTACGCTCATCGATGCGCTTCGTGACTTACCTCTTCAGATTCACTCTTTCCGATCCTTGAATGATTTGACTTCGCCAGCTCCATTTCAACCTTGTGCTGTCAGTCTCATTTGGTTGGATGACTGTAAGCTTGAAGCGCTTCAACTCGCGCGACGGCTCACTGGGTCAAGTGAGTTCGGTCAGGTTTCTTTATTCCTGACAAGCGGTGGAAGTGCTGCGCGCCTACAAGCTTACGAGTGTGGTTTCACGGATGTTTCATCTACAGCGCCCGGGGAAGCGTTCGACACTCGGGAGTTGCAGGCCAAGATCCGTGCGATGGTGAAGACGTCTCGCGCAGCCGTTGCGAACCTCCAGAAGGGCGGTCTCGACGGGGTCTCGGGCACGCTCAAAATCGAGGCTATCAGCTCCGAGCTGAAGCTCAAGAGCGACGTCATTGAGAACAGTCTGAATGGTTTTGACATCGTCGATGAAGAAGGCCGGTTCGTGTACGTCAATCGTGCTTACGCGCGCATGTGGGGATTCGAATCGCCGGAAGAAGTTTTGACGACTTCACCGATGGATCACTGCGTGGATTCGTCAATCCCGCTAACTATCATTAGCACTTTGAAGAAGCACGGAACGTGCGACATCGAGTTCAAAGCAAAGCGTAAAGACGGAAGTCACTTCGACGTGCGGATGTATTCTTTCATCGCTTGGGATTCCGAGGGTCGCGAGATCTATCCGACCACCTCGATCGACATCTCTGAGCAGCGTCGATCCACCGAGGCGCTTTTGTCGAGTGAGGCGCATTTCAGAGAGATGGTGGACACCTCGCCCGCCATGATCTGGATCACCGACGAAAATTCTCGTTGTATTTACTTGAGTCAGCGTTGGTACGACTTCACCGGTCGCACGCCCGAGCAAGATCTTGGCGTCGGGTGGGTGGAGAATGTTCATCCTGAAGACCAGCGACTAACGGCGGAAGTTTATACCCAAGCTATCAGCGCGCGTGGCGAGCTGCGCGTGGATTACCGACTTCGAAAAAGCGATGGAACCTACCGATGGATGATCGATTTAGGCTATCCACGTCACAGTCAAGACGGCGAGTTCTTGGGCTACATTGGAACGGTTACCGATATTCACGACCGCGTTCTTGCGGAAAACTCACTCCAGGATGCGCAACGCCGTTTTTTCCGCTCAGCGAAAGCATCTGATCTTGGCGTCTGGTACTGTGATTTGCCGTTTGATTATTTGGAGTGGAATGACGAAGTGAAGAGGCATTTCTTCTTGCCACTCGACACGCGCGTCACCATCGCTACGTTCTATGAACGTATTCATCCTGATGATCGTGAAAAAACACGTCTGGCCATCGAGTACTCGATCGCGAATCACGCTCCCTACGATATTCACTACCGCACGACGGATCCTCAGAATCCGGATCGCATCAAATGGATCCGAGCTGTTGGTTGGACGGATTATCATGACGATGGAACGCCATCCCGCTTCGACGGCATCACGCTTGATGCAACGGAAGAGTTCCGAAGAAACGAAGAACTCATGCGCGCGCGGGATGAAGCGGAGCGCGCTAATCAACTCAAGTCAGCTTTCTTGGCGAACATGTCGCACGAAATCCGCACGCCCTTGGGAGCGATGCTTGGATTTTCAGATTTACTTCGTGATTCGAAATTAAACGAAAACGAGCGATCAAATTATCTCGACATTCTTTCGCGGAACGGCGAGCAGCTGGCGGTGATCATCAACGACATCCTTGATCTTTCGAAGGTTGAGGCTGGTCACCTGCAATTGGAATACGTGCGTACGCAGCCGTCGAAGATCGCGGCTGATGTGATTTCGCTTATGCAGATCAAAGCGAAGGAGAAGGAACTCGTTCTTGATCTCGAATTCGGCGCGAACTTGCCGGCCGAAGTAGTTTCGGATCCGCTTCGCGTGCGCCAAGTTTTGATCAATCTTCTAGGTAATGCGATTAAGTTTACGCCCAAGGGGAGCGTGAATCTTCATCTTTCTTCGGTGCTTGATGGGCGGACGGGTAAGAAAGCGCTTCAGTTCCGCGTCGAGGATAGTGGGATCGGAATTTCTCACGATCAGTGGGATAACGTCTTCCAAATGTTCGTGCAGGCGGATGGCTCGATGACCCGCCGTTTTGGTGGAACCGGTCTCGGTCTTGCTCTCTCGCGCAGGCTTGCACGCGCTCTCGGTGGAGAGGTCGAAATCGAACGAAGTGAAGAAGGCGTTGGAACAACTTTTCTCTTCACGATTTTGGATTCGCCTGAGCGCGCGGCCGGCGTGCCGAGCGTGAGTCGGCAGGTAAAGCCCGGCGGCGAGCTCGCGAATGCGCTCGATGGCAAGCGGATCTTGGTCGTCGACGATGCCGCCGATAATCAGCGCTTAATCTCCATTTATCTGAAGAAGGCGGGCGCTAATTTTGATTCCGCCGAGAATGGTCTTGAAGGCTACAAGCGTGCGCTAGCTGGCGAGTACGACGTGATACTGATGGATTTACAGATGCCCGAAATGGATGGTTACACCGCCACCCAGAAGCTGCGCGACGTCGGCTACCTGAAGCCGATCATTGCCCTCACTGCTCACGCGATGAGTGAGGTCCGCGATAAGTGCATCCAAGTCGGCTTTACGGACCACTTGCCTAAGCCCATAAACCCGACGGAGTTGATCGGAACGATTGCTCGATACTCTCGCTGAAGCGGGGGAGCCGAAAGGTCGGAGTTGGCTTGGAACGCTGCATCCCGCAAAGGTGCCAGGCACCTTTTAGTTCACGCTGTAGCTCAGGTTCTCCGAACGGCCGCCGCGATTGATCGAGAGCTGGATGTTCGGTTCGTTGCGGAGCTTGTTGTAGAGCTGAATCGCTTTTTCGGGGCTATCGACTTTTTGGCCGTTCACGCCTTCAATCACGTCACCGACACGGATTCCGAGCTTCTCAAATAAGCTGCCCTCCTGGAGCATGTCGATGCGGAATCCCTCGATGGATCCGCCGGGGCCTTTTTGCGGAACCGCGCGCGCTTGCTGGAGAAGTTGGGGCAAGTTCTTCGTGTGCTCTTCGATGACCTTCTTTTCGATTTCAAATTCGCGCGGCCCGGAAGCGAGTCGCATGTTTTCGACCCCGAATTCGCCCAGCGGGATCGCTTCGTCGACGGGAAGTTGCAAGAACTCCAGTCGCCGATCGCGCGAGGTGTAGAAGTAAACGCGTCCACGCTGAATGCCGACGATGTCCGCGATATTTTCGATCGCTTCCCCTTCGCGGCGAATCAAAGAGTCTTCTTTCGTGCGGATGATCGCGACCGACTGAGCAGGATCTTCGTGGATGACCGTCGCCAATAGAAGCAGCGGAAGCTGGGTCGGAACGGCTTTGTCTGGATCGTAGCGTAGGTCCGAGCCAAGGCCAGGCGGAATGACACCGTCTGAGTTGAAGATGTTTCGCTCCAAAATCTGTTGATACGAAACGGTGCGCACGGGAGCTTTTCGCGGACGGAAGGTTCGCGACGGCATCTGACTCCAATCGGGCATCGCGGCTCCGCGCAAGAGAAGTACGGAGAGATCCGCAAGTCCGTAGGCACCCAAGATAATGAAACTCCAGATGACGTACTGTTTGCGTGGAATCGAGGCAAGTTTCGCGCGCAATGGCTGAAGAGCTAAGCAGAGCCTCTCGAGATATGGGGCAAGATTCCCGAATCCGATTTTGCCATTTTCAGTTCTGCTGGATCGTTGATCGTGTGACGACCAGCGTTCTTTCGACCAACTCGCGGCGCGCTGAGCCCAGTGTTGGATCTTCTCCTGAAGGGGAGCCACAACCTTTTTGTTCAGCTCGTTCATTTGTTCGGCGAATCGGCTAGCCATGCGTCCCTCGCTGAATAATCAGCTCCCAAATGAATCGCGGTTTTTCCTCCGCGAATCAATCGAATACTGGCGAATACTGACGAAGACTCGATGAGTGCACGATTCAGCACAGACCATTCGCGAACCCCACGCATCGGCAAGGCGCAAGAGCTCTCTCGACGAAACGAATAAAGATCTGTGCACTATCGATACGCACAATCGAGACAGAAAGGTTGTAACCCGAGACCGCGGGAATTTGTTCTTAGAATTTTTTAATTTGCATTCGCGCTCTCAACGCGAGAATTTGCGCACCACCATGAATGCGGAACAGATGGCGCAAGACACTGCAGTACGAAGAACATCAAGCCAGCTGAGAATCAAAAAGTGCTTCGCCTGGATGTGTGCGGTCGCGCTGATCGCGATCTCAACAAGCTCGAAGGGCCAAGAGGAAACTCCGCTGCGCGCCGAAGATCGCGCAGTTGACGTCACTACTAAAAGCTCTACTTCAGGTACGACATCATCTGCCGAAGTCGCTGCGCCTCGCGCGCAAAGTGCTGCTCGCGCATCGGGCGGTGCGTCCCGTAATCCTGCGCAGAGTGCGGCGACGCCTTCACCGGCCCGTTCTTCTGGCGCGGCGCCTTCTACTGGCACAGCTGGATCAACGTCGAGGCGGATCGAGAATCTCGATTTCAAAGACGCGCCGATCGCTGATGTCGTGCGGGCTTTCAGTTCGCTCACGGGCAAAAACTTTATCCTCGATCCGGCGGCA
>SYLX01000182.1 GCA_005808505.1 Bdellovibrionales bacterium
CTCCTGAATTTGGGCTCCGACAAAAAACGGGCGAGCTAGACGCTCACCCGCAATTCACGATCAGAGAGTCGGCTGAACGGAAGGACGAAGGTTGCGAAGAACTTCGAGTCCCGGGAGCTTATCGCCCTGCAGATACTCGAGACTCGCGCCTCCACCCGTCGAGATGTGGGTCATCTTATCGGCTTGGCCCGACATCTCGGCTGCCGCCGCAGAGTCGCCGCCACCGACGATGGTCATCACGCCGTTTGCCGTTAAGCTCGCAAGAGTTTCGGCAACGCCGAACGATCCTTTGCTGAACTCAGGCTTCTCGAAAACGCCCATGGGTCCGTTCCAGAAAACGGTCTTTGCACGCGAGAGCTCCTTACGGAAAAGCTCGCGTGTCTTCGGTCCGATATCGACGCCCAACATATCTTCGGGAATGACGGCCGTGTCGGTCGTCGCGATCTTCGAAGGAGCGAGGAAGTCGTTCGTGATCACGTGATCGACCGGCAAAATGATCTTTTTGCCGCGTGCTTCGATACGTCCGATCATCTCTTTAGCGAAGGCAACTTTGTCTTTCTCAACGCGCGACTTACCAACGGGCAAGTTTTGAGCCGCAAGGAAAGTGTACGCCATCGCGCCGCCGACCAAGAACGTGTCGATTTTCTCGATCATGTTTTCGAGGACAGGGATTTTGTCCGAGACCTTTGCGCCACCCAAGATCGCCATGTAAGGCGATTGTGGTGTGTAGAGAAGAACGTCGAGCATTTCGATTTCTTTTTTGATCAAGAAGCCGATGCCTTTTTTATCAACCGCTTGCGCAAGAGCTTCAATCGAAGCGTGCGCGCGGTGACTCGCACCGAAAGCGTCGTTGATGTAGATGTCCGTGTATGAGGCCATCTGAAGGGCGAACTCGCGAGCGTTCTTCGTCTCGCCTTTTTCGAAGCGCAAGTTTTCGAGAAGGATGACCTGATTCGCGCGCAAGCCCGGAAGCAATCCTTTGGGCGCATCCGACGTCGGGCCATCTGTCAAAATGACTTCGGCCTTCAGAAGCTCGCCGAGTCGGCGGCCAACGGGCTCCATCGAAAACTTTGCGAAAGTCTCAGGTCCTTCAGGACGACCCAAGTGCGAAGCGAGAACAACCTTCGCGCCGTTTTCGAGCGCGTAGCGGATCGTCGGCAAGGCCGCGCGAATCCGCGTGTCGTCGGTGATAACCTGTTTGCCGTTTTGTTCTTCCATCGGGACGTTGAAATCCACGCGGATGAACACGCGCTTTTCTTTGAGATCGAAGTCCTCGATCGTCTTGATGCCGACAAGGCCCTTCGTAACGTTAGCTGCTGCCATTGATTACAGACCTTTCTCGGCCATGTACTTCGCGAGATCGATCATGCGGTTCGAGAAGCCTACTTCGTTGTCGTACCAAGAGAAAACTTTCGCCATGTTCTTGCCCGAAACCATCGTGCAGCCAAGATCGACGATCGAAGAGTGTTTGTTTCCGTTGAAGTCGACGGATACGAGCTCTTTATTTTCAACGGCGAGAATACCCTTCAAAGCACCGCGCGAAGCTTCGGTGAGCGCGCTGTTGATCGCGTCGACCGACATGTCCTTCTTCGACGTGAAAGTGAGATCGACGAGCGAAACGTTCGGCGTCGGAACGCGAACCGACGTACCGTCGAGGCGACCTTCGAGCTCGGGAAGAACGAGCGAAACGGCTTTTGCCGCACCCGTTGTCGTCGGGATCATCGACATCGTCGCGGTACGTGCGCGACGGAGATCCGAGTGAGGTGCATCGAGAACGCGCTGATCGTTCGTGAATGAATGGATTGTCGTCATCATCCCGCGTTCGATCCCGAAGGAGTCATTGAGGATCTTCGCAACCGGCGCCAAGCAGTTCGTCGTGCAAGAAGCGTTGGAAACAACGTGGTGGTTAGCTGCATCGTATTTCGTGTGGTTGATGCCGTAAACGATCGTGAGGTCCGCACCGTTTGCGGGAGCCGATACCATTACGCGCTTGGCTCCACCTTTGATGTGCTTCATGAAGTCGTCTTTGGTTTTGAATGCGCCTGTGCATTCAAGAACGATGTCGCAGCCCCAATCTTTCCACGGGATTTTTGTGGGGTCTTTTTCTTCGGAGAGCGGAATGTCTTTTCCGTTCACGACGATCGCGTTTTCTTTGTGCGAGACTTCGGCATTGAAAATACCGTGAGTCGAGTCGTACTTCAAAAGGTGCGCCGATGTTTCCGCATCGCCTAAGTTGTTGATACCTACGATCTCGAGTTGATCAAAACCCGCGCGGAAAAGAATACGACCGATACGACCAAAACCGTTGATCCCAACTCTGACCTTCGCCACAACGACTCCTTTGAATCTGCTTCGTTCAACTAACCGGAATTACCTCGGTAATGTAACGAAGCACGAAGGTCGTGGCAAAGAAGAAAACAGGGAGCCTCAGGGGAGGCGAAGCTTCGGGAACGTGCGACGCGCATTGGCCAAAGTCGCCTCCTGCAGAGCTTCGATCGTCACGCCTTTCAATTGGGCAACGGCTTGCGCGGTGTGGACGACGAAGGCTGGCACGTTGCTCTTTCCACGCTGGGGAACAGGCGCCAAAAACGGCGCATCGGTTTCAACGTGTAGGCGATCGAGAGGGACGAATTTGACTACTTCACGCAACTCGTCAGCACTCTTGAACGTCACGACGCCACTGAAAGAGATATCGAGTCCGAGATCGAGCGCTTCTTTCGCGAGCCACATTGTTCCGGTAAAGCAATGGACGATGCCAGAGACACGCCCGCGAAACTCTTTGAGAATCTCAATCGTGTCGGGTTCAGCGTCGCGGGTATGGATCTCGATCGGCATTTCGTGGTTTGCGGCGATCGTGAGCTGTCGGCGGAACGCCTCTTTTTGCTGCTCGCGGGGCGAATTGTCATAGTAGTAATCAAGCCCGATTTCGCCGATCGCGACGACTTCTTTCTCGGAAGCGTGTCGATCAATGAAAGCTTCCGTTGCGTCGTCGTAGATCTGCCCTTCATGAGGATGAACACCTAGAGTGCAGGCCACGACGGGAAAATGCTTGCGCGCGATCTCGAGCACAACGCCGTGGTCTTTGGGCTCAGTCCCGATCGTGATGAAACGAGTGACCCCCGCTTCGTTCGCCTCGCGAAGAGCGTCGTCGACCGACTTATCTTTTAAAAAATTCAAGTGGGTGTGGACGTCGATCCAACCGCGTTTGGAAGTCGAAGAAGATTGATTAGCTTGATCCTGCATTGTTTCGATTCTCTTTTTCTCCGGTCGTTTATCCGGAGACCGCTTGCCGCCAACTCAGCGCGAAGTTTTCGAGCAGAAGGCCGCGATCGATGTTTCGAGCCATTTCATGCTCGATGTAGAGCGACGTTTCCGCAAGCTCGTTGAGCCGTCTCGGCTCGATTGCCGAAGCCAGCTGCGAAAGCTCGCGCACTTGTTTGTTTGCGAGTGGCTTTAAGCCAGCTTGAAGTCTTAAACCATCGCGAAACACACTCTGCAAGAGACTTGCGAAGTACGCCTGCGCTCCCCGGTCTTTCAAAAGATCGCGGAGTTTTGAAACTTCATCTGCGGGAAATTGCCGAGCCGCGGCCGAAAGAAACTGCATGAGAGCCGTTTCGAGTTCTTGAAACTCTTCGCGGCTCTCTAGAAGTCTTTGCGCCGTCTCAACTGAACCTTGAGCGGAGGCGAGAACCCATTCATCCGCATCTTTACCGATGACTTTTTTCAACTCATCCGCCGTGAGCGGCCGGAACCGCACCGTCTGCGAGCGCGAGCGAATCGTCGGTAGAACGGAAGCAGCCATCGGCGAGATCAAAATAAAGTACGTACCTTCAGGCGGCTCTTCGAGGGATTTCAGCAGCGCGTTTGCCGCAACGGGATTCATCGCGTGCGCTTGATCGACGATGATCACGCGCGAGCGGCCAAGTTTCTGAAGCGAAACGAACTGTAAGATATCGCGAGCTTGTTCCACTTTGATCGCGGCACCATCGGGCTCAATTTGAAGAAGGCTCTCGCTTTGGCCTTTTGCCATGCGAAGGCAACTTCCACACTCCCCGCACGCCTCGGGATTTTTGTCGTTCGTACGCTCGCAGACGAGAGCTTGCGCCAAAGCCTGGGCTGCAAGTTTTTTCCCTACGCCCGATGGCCCGACAAAAAGTAGCGTCGAAGCCAAACGCCCTCGCGCGCGAGCATCGAGGAGCGGCTGAAGTGTTTGGCGATGACCCACGAGTTGATTTAGGAGACGAGCCATCCGCGCGCCTCCAGCTCGGTCAGAACGCGAGCTTTCATCTCGTCAGGAGTTTGGTTAGCGTCGAGCACCAACCAAGCCTTTGGATCTTCTTTCGCTTGCTCGAGGTAGCCGCGACGAACGTTTTCGTGGAACGCGATCGACTCTCGCTCCATACGATCGCCCTTGGGATCATCAGGCTGTTGACCGGCACCTTGCCTGCGCTCCTGGCGTTTGCGGCTTTGCTCAACCGTTAAGTCGAGAAGGATCGTGAGATCAGGTTTTGCGCCCTGACACGCAAACGTGTTCAGCCAGTCCACGTCTTTGCGTGGCAGACCTCGCGCAAAACATTGGAACGCAACTGAACTTGCGATGAACCGATCGCAAAGAATCCACTCTCCCGCTTCAAGAGTTGGCTTGATAACGTTGGCCACGTGCTGCGCGCGGCTAGCTGCGTACAAAAGAAGCTCAGTTGCGGCGACCGGAGCTTCCGCATCGGTCCGCAAGAGCAGACGGCGAATGTCTTCGGCCAACGGAGTTCCACCGGGCTCGCGCGTAAGACGAAAGCCACGACCGCGCGATGTGAGCTCGTCACTGAGTTTCCGGATGAGGGTGCTTTTCCCCGACCCGTCGAGACCTTCGAAAACGAGGAACGCGGCGGGAGGACGTTGGCCTTTTGTGGTCATGTCTTTCTCTTGCCAGATTATCGCCCGACCTTCGACTAGAAAGTCGGTGAACCCAGGCGAACTTTGCGGCGCATTAGTGTTTACACGGCCCTAAGCTTTGCCGAAGCCAAAGCCGATGAGAGAGGAGTATGTCGAATACCCTGCGAACACAATCTTCCGTCCGCGTTTTGATCGCCGATGACGAGTCTCTCCTCGCTCAGCGCTTTGCTGACTTCTTGAGCGAAAAGGGATTTCAGACAAAAATCGCACGCACCGGCTCAGAGGCGACGGAACATTTCAAAAAGTGGCAGCCCGACTTTGTTTTCTACGACTTGATGTTACCGGAACTCAACGGGATGTCGTTTCTCAAGAAATTGCGGGCTGAGGGCTTTAAGGCTTCGGAATCTTCCGGCGTTTTCATCCTCTCCGGACACAACGATCCCGCCAATATTCGCGAATGCATGCGCTACGGCGCGCTCGATTACATCGCAAAGCCTGTAACACAAGCGGACCTCTTATCGCGTTTGATCCTCCAGATGCGGCCCAAACGCGAAATCCAGGAGTTCAAAGCCCGCACGGCTTCGGATTACGATAGCGCCGCCTACTTCATGCATTTGACAGATCTAACTCTCCGCGAAGCTTTAAAGGGCAACCCGGTTGAGGAATGCCTTCACAACATCACGGGGATGACGGCCGTCGCTCTCAAGGCGGTGCGCGTTTCGGTTGTAAAGTGTCATTGGTCATCGAAGGCTGGCCAAGTCATCGCTTCAAACGACAAGCGAAGCATCGGTGGCCTCACGATCCAGCTCTCGAAGTATCCTGAGATCAACTACGTCTTAAATCACGATAAGCTCTTAGCTCTCGATAACTTAGCCGCTGATCCAACGATGCATTTCGTGACCAAACAGACAAAGTCGATCGAGTTTAACTCGCTTGTAGTGGCCCCGATCCGCATCGGCGGCCAAATTTGGGGTGTTTTCTCGGCCCGCCTTCCAGAATCAAAACAAAAGCCCCTCACGGATTTTGAGATCCGCTACTGCCAATTCATTGCGCACTTGGTGGGTTTGGTGGTGGTTCGAGATGCGGCCCTGCTTCTCAGTCGACCGGATGCAGCGGGAGATGACCCGGGCTCAAACTCGAGTTCTGATTCCGGTGGCGGTGCCCTCCCCGAATCGGCTTAAACCTGTAGGCCTTACTGCAGTTAGCCACCCGCATAAAATTCTTGTCGCCTGTGACTTTGCTCATCTATAGTGTGCCTCTTTGAATCCCATGGTTTCCGGAGGAACGCATCTCATGATGACCGTCATTGCCATTATTCACGTCGTTGTTTGCTTGCTCTTGATCGCGCTTGTGCTCTTGCAAGATCCCAAGAACAGCGGTGCGGGCGGAGTTTTCGGCGGCGGCGGCACAAGCTCGCTCCTCGGCGCAACGGGCGCGGTCACCTTCCTCACTCGTTTGACTCGCTATTCGGCTATCGTTTTCGGTGTCACTTGCCTCGTCCTCACGCTTCTCTCGCGACCTGACTCGGGTTCGGTCATCGACACGGTTCCCGCAGGCACAACGACGGCTCCTGGCGCACCCGTTCCGCAAACTCCCGAAAACCCCACGCAGCCCGCAGCTCCCGGACAAGCTCCTTCACAAGCCCCGGCTGGCAACGACGCGGCTCCTAACGCGAAGTAAGTTCGAATGAAGAAGTCGCAGGTGATTCCGCTGACGGCCATCGTTCTCGGGATCGCCGCGGCCTTTGCAGCTTTCAATCTTCTTAAGCGCGGCGATACCACGCGCCGCCCTTCTGGCCTCGTCGAAATCGGCGAAATCCAAACCGTCAACGGCTCTGTTGAAAGACGTTTTCCTAAATCCGTGATCGTTGAAACGCTCAACAATCCGGGCCCTCTCTTCAACCAAGATCTCGTCATCACACATGCCGGCTCCAATGCCGTGTTGATCTTGCGCGCGCAGGGCACAACAGTTCGGCTCAACGAGAATTCGAGATTCGTGGCGGAACTCGACGCCACCCGCGAAGGTGGCGTTCTCGGAACGATTCTCGACGGCACCGTCACCATTTTAAATCCAGGAAAAGCCGGAACGTTTCGACTCTTTCGCGAAGGTCGCGAGATCAGCTTGAGCGATACGGAAAAGCTCGTGGTTCCGGTTCTCTCAGACTCTCCTAGTAACGCTCCTCCAGCTGTTGAAGCAACACCGTCACTCGTGATCACGGCGACGCTACCAGATGAGGCGGCAACACCAATCCCGCGCCCCGCGGCCCAAGCAGCTCCCGTGACCGGTGAGACGTCAGACCTTTTGACCAACGACGATATCTTGCGCCAGCTCCGCAGCCAGACGAGCTTCTTCCAACGTTGCTACTTGAATTTCATTCACCGCGAACGTGCGAAGTCGGGCGCCGGAACTCCAGCTCCTACGGGCATCGTGACGGTTTCTTTCGACGTGCAGCCGACCGGAAAAGTGAATGATGCGAGCCTTGTTCGATCGGATTTCTCAGACTCCGTTTTGAACAACTGCGTTCTCGAAGTCATTGGACGCACGCAGTTCAAGACGTTCAAAGGCGACGCGGTTCCGGTTCAGCAGTTCCCGATTAGCCTGCAGTAATCCCACAAACGGAGGACGTGATGGTTCCTTCCTTTGATCTTCGCGAAGCCGTCGGCACAAAGTACGTCGAGGCGGATGCGCTCTTAGCTCAGAAAAAAACGTGGGACGTCGTACGAGCCGTGGCCGCCGAGTTGCGCCCCGGCAACACCGAAGCGGAAGCCAAGAAGCTTCTCTCCCAAAAACAAAAAATGTTTGGTGCCGAAAAGATCTGGCACCCGCCGCAAATCCGGTTTGGTCGCAATACGGTTAAGAGCTTTGGCAAGCCTTCCGAGCCTGATGTTGTTCTTCAAGAAAACGATCTTTTCTTTTTAGATATTGGGCCCGTTTTCTTTGGCTACGAAGGTGATGCCGGAGAAACGTTTGTCGTAGGTGACGATTCCGAACGCACACGCATCGCGCACGATTCAAAGCTCGTCTTTGATAAAGTTAAAGCAATCTGGCAGGAGGAAGGACTTACCGGACGAGCACTCTACCAAAGAGCAGAAAAGATTGCTCAGGATCTGGGTTGGCGGCTCAGCCTAGAGGGAGCGAGCGGCCACCGTATTGGCGATTTTCCGCACGCGATCCATCATCGCGGAAAGTTGAAAACGTTCGACGTGGCTCCTTGCCCGAATCGCTGGATTCTCGAAATCCATTTGATGCATCCTTCGGGCGAGTACGGCGCGTTTTTTGAGGACGTGCTTTAAACCTCAAAATAGAAACGGCGCCTCTTACGAGACGCCGTCCACTCTTCAAACTGATTTTGAAAACTTACTTCTTCGCAGCCGGTTGCAGCGATTGATTGTACTCCGCAACCGCTTGCTCGAGCGTCACGAGGCGAATCTTATTTTTGCCGGCTTTGTTTTCCTTCGTGATCCAGTCGAGAAGGAGTTTGCTCGCATCAACTGATCCTTCGTGGATATCGTGGAAGAGCACGATTCCGCGCTTACTCGCCTGCATCGCTTTTTGCGTGAGCGTGAAAGTCTTTGAAGGATTCTTTTTGAATTTCCAGTCGCTCGAATCAACAGTCCAGTAAGCGTGGATCAAATTCTTATCCGCAATGCGCTGACGAACCGCCGGAATTTTCGGTGCGTAGCAAGCGCCGTAGGGGCAACGGTAGAACTGAAACTTGTCGGTTCCGAGAACAGGTTGTGTTCCGTATGCCTTGATCTGCGCATCGATGGCTTGATCGACTTCTTTATCCCATCCTTTTGA
>SYLX01000016.1 GCA_005808505.1 Bdellovibrionales bacterium
CGCATGACGAGAGAAGCCAAACGCGAACTCGTCTCCAAGATCGAGCACAATACTTCCGCGCAAACCGAACAACTCCTTGCAGCCGAGTTCCCCGAAGCGAAAACGAGCAAAGACACACTCCGCTCGCTCCGCGCCGACGAATCAAGACTCACCACAGATCTTCCGCAAGCCACGCGCGCTAAACTCGAACGCCTCAAAAAACTCCTCGGCACCCAGAGCTCCGCCGAAGTTCTCGACGAAGCATTCACCGCGCTCCTCGCAAAACTCGAGCCCGCGCAAAAAGAGACGCCCCGCGAAGCCGCTGCGAAGTCCGTCCCAAAGAAACTCCGCCGTTACGTCATCCAAAAAGCACAGACCTGCGAATACGTCGACCCGGTCACGAAACAACGCTGCAATTCCACCGACAACTTGCAAGTGGATCACATCATCCCAAAGGCAAAAGGAGGCACGAACGCGCTCAACAACCTGAGATGCCTCTGCCGCCAACATAACATGCACGCAGCGGAACAAGTCTTCGGCCGCGAACACATGAACAAGTTCCGCACGGTGAGGGACCATCAACGAAGTTACACCGTTCACTGACGGAAAAAATCCCACATCACATCGGTGGCCGAGAGGGCCTTTGAAGGAGGCTCTCCCGAGCGAGGTTTCGCGCCGCCCGGCCATGAATGCCCACCTTTGTCGGTGGTGCAGAGCTGAACGCGTACGCCGCCATTGCACGCAGCGTGCACATTGCAAACGGCGCCCGGAACTTCGAGCGTGCGCGTAGTATCAGCCTTACATCCGTTGAGCTTCACCCATTTTGCGATCGTTGCGGGGACAGATTTGAACTCCGTCACTTTTTTCGGATCGCGCGCTCCAGGTCCTACGCCGCCGTCGAACAGAACGTGGTCGTCGTTCCTCGCGTGAATGTGCAGAACTGAAATCGGCTTTGCGGGCGCGCAATCAAGTGTGTTGTCGGTGCCGGCGACGGCCATGATCGCGCGAAACGTACCGGGCATCTCACACGCGAGTCGGTAAGAAATCATCGCGCCGTTCGACATTCCGGCAGCGAAGATCCGAGTATCATCGACCTTGATTTGACCGCGAAGCTGGATGAGCAGATCGCGGATAAATCCAACGTCGTCGATTTTCTCATCGCGCGCGTCGCCGCAGCAGGCTCCTGCGTTCCAAGTGGCGAGCTTGCCTGATCGCAATCTCGAATAGCCGTTCGGGAAGACGACTGCAAACCCTTCCGACTCTGATTTCCCGATGAAGCCATAACGATCATCGCGCGATTGATATTCCATATCGCCGCCTCCGCCGTGGAATGCGAAGACCACTGGCGCGGGTTTCGAGAGATCAAGTTTCTTGGGGACATGAAGTTTGTAGAAGCGCGTTCTTCCGCCTGATTCTACCGAGAACGTGAAAGTTCCCGCACTCGTAACGGCAGAGGAAGTGGCTTGAGGAGCTGGTGCCTTTTCCAGACGATTACGAACGCGCTCCTTCAAGCGCTCGCGAAGAGTTTGCGCGGAAGCAGGAGCTACTAAACAACAGCCGATCAAACAAGCAATGACGGTTTTCATTCCTCAAGCATGTCTTGAGTCGGCGCAAAATCCAACCCAACCGTTTCGACAGTGGAAGCGCAAGGAATCTCAACTTCGCTAGTTTAATTTGGAACGTCCTGCGAGGAGACGCCTCGTCTATGGTCGAGTTTGCCGAAACACCTTCGCATCGAGGTAGTCATGCTATCTGCTAAGGACATGAACAAAAAACCTTTGGTTTATCTCGCTGTAGCGGCTTTGTCCTTAACTGCTTGTTTGGATGAGAAGGCAGATCAACCTTCGAATCCACCACCATCGACACCGAAAGGTGCTGTTTCGAAGGTACTGCTGCTCGGGGATGACGAGGCAACGGCTTTCGCATGCTTTCCCGTTGCCGTTCAGGCGTTGGGAGCCGATGGCGGTGCGATCATCGCGGAAGCTGATACAACAGTTACGCTGACGGCTACCGGGTCAGGCGACTTTTATGACAACGAATATTGTGGGACCGGCGACATAACAAGCGTAACGATCCCTGCGGATGCACAAAATGCCGTCGTCTACTTTAAGACCGAACAGCAGGGTAGTCTCACGCTAAACGGAGAAGTTGGCGGCACGACGGGAACTGCATGGACGAAATCCTTAGCGGGCCCGAACATTACTCAAATTCAAATGGTTCGGATCGGCGCAAACAGCGACTGCGCACGAACTAGTATACAATTCTCTGTTGGAAGTGTGCTGACTCCGGTAAGCGATACTCAGCCGGCGACTATCACAGTAGTCTCAACAGGTGCGGGCTTCGGGGGCTTTTTTCTCGACAGTGATACATCCTGCAGCGGAACGGCACTCACAGCCATCACGCTTCCCGCGGGTGCTACGAACGTAACCGTTCGACGTAAAGCAAACACATCGCCAGTCACCCACAACCACACAATCAGCTACTCGACTCCCTCGCACGGTAGCGGATCCGGTTACACTGCAACTACCAATTACTAATACTCATCCCAAAGAAAGGCGGCCCTAAACCACCTTTCCCATTTCTCCCACCCAAAATTCCCAAAACGATCCACTCCGCAGTTCATCGTTCGCTCGCAAAAGCCGATAAGCGCCTAGAGGAGCGCTCATCTTGCGGCAACTACTGATCGTCATCTTGGTCATCATCACTGCATTCGCGACGCCACAAGCGGGAGCGCAGACCGTTGCGGATCTTCAACTGAAGATGCTCTACGAACTCAATGAAATCGAACTCGCGAAGCAAGCACTCGGGCGCACGCCAGCGGAACGCAAAGACCGAATCAAGACCTTGAAAGCCTTGATCGAAAGTCGGCAGAACAATCTGAATAACATGCGAGCTGAAATCGAGAAGCTCCGTCCAAAGGAAGAAGCCGCAAACAAAGCCCGAGCCGCGCAGGAAGCTCGTGCCGCACAAGAAGCCCGTGCCGC
>SYLX01000183.1 GCA_005808505.1 Bdellovibrionales bacterium
TGGGGTGTAGGATTCGATTCAAGCCGCGTGACATCTGAAACCGGCTTTGCGACTTCGCAGTCGATTCGCTTGAGCGGCCTCTCGTCGGGTACGCTCTACTCGATCCAGATCACGGGTCGCGACCAGGCCGGTAACGTGTATACGGGACCGAAGATCCAAGTTCGCACGCGGTAAGACCTAACGTCGGGCGTGTTAGCAAAAAGGCCGGGCCCATGGGGTCCCGGCCTTTTCTTTTGGATCACCAATTCGCAAGGCTCATCAGGCACGCCGATTTCGGGGCCGCGATGTGTTCCTGATTCTTGAGGAAATTAAGAAACGACTTAAGCGAAGCTGAGTCGTTCTCCTTCTCCCAAACCGCGCCAATGGTCATTTTTGCGAGGTCATCTTCAAGAGATAGAAACTTCGTGCCGGGCGTTGCGAACTTACTCATACGCTTTGTGGTGAGAAGAAGGCCGTGTCCCATCGAAACCAATTGCACGCAGTTTTGATCTTTCTCACGCACGTGCACTTTTACGTTCGCACCGCTTTTTTTGAAGAGGCTGAGGACTGCGTCGTAAAAACCTTCGCGCTCTTTTCTCTCGTGCATGATCAAAGTTTCGCCATCGAGATCGCGAACGCTCGCGTGCTTTCGTTTTCCTAGCCGGTGCTGAGAAGGCGCCAACACACCGAGTGGCTCCTGATCAAGGAGAAGAATCGAAAACTTAGCCGGGTCTGCCGAAGGCATTTCCAGAATCGCGAGATCGATCTCACCTTTGCGAAGCTTGCTGAGTTGAGTCGCGGGCGTTCCGTCATGGATCTCGACTTCAATCTGCGGATTTGATTCCTTGAACTTCCAAAGAGCCTTCACGGCGCCAGAGTAAAAAGCGGAATTCGATAGGCCGATATGAAGTGCTCCTCGCTTCAAATTTGCTGCAGCTTTCGCGGCCACTTTTGCTTTTTCGATTTGCGCGAGGATCTCCCGCGCGTTGCTCAAAAAAGTAAGGCCGCTCGGTGTTAGCTCCACTTTTCTTGTGTCACGGTTAAAAAGTTTCACGCCAAGCTCTTCTTCGAGCCTCGCGATCCAGCGAGTGAGCGGCGGCTGTGTCATATTCAGCCGTTCGGCTGCCGCGCGAAAGTTGAGTTCTTCTGCGACCGCGATGAAAACTTCGAGCATCTTGATTTCCATTTCCTAGTGATACCTTTTTTGAATCAATCTCACAACCGAAACGGTAATTCTGGATGAGGCAGGCTTTCGATAAGATCTGGGTGATGGCAAATGAACCCTCTCGACGTGACCTCCTCAAGTTCGCTCTTTTTACGCCTGCGCTGTTAGCCAGCTGCGCTTCGATAAGACTTCCGTCCAAGAACGAGGACCAGATGTCTCCAAGTCAAACGAAAGCAAATTACGACGTCCTGATCATCGGCGGCGGCCCTGCAGGGCTTGCGGCGGCCATGGCGCTAGGTCGCATGCAACGCTCGGCCCTCATCTGCGACGACCGTCGCCCGCGCAATCTGGCTTCGAGCCATATGAACAACTTTCCTTCGCAAGACGGCATCCATCCGGCGGAGTGGCGTGCGAAGGTAACGAAAGAACTAGAGAAGTATCCGACGGTGAGCTTCTTTACCGGCCGTGTGCTGAAGGTTGAGAAAAGTGGCTCCGCATTCAACGTGACGCTCCCCGATCAGCCCATCCTCTCGGTGCGAAAAGTGATTTTAGCGTACGGAGTTGAAGATCCGCTACCGGACGCGCCAGGCTTTAGAGAACTCTGGGGTTCGGCCGTGTACCACTGCCCCTACTGTCATGGTTATGAGGTAAGAGACGCGAAGCTCGCTTACGTCGGAAACGCCGCGATGGCTCACCACGTACTTCCGATGTTGATGTTTTTGACGAAAGATCTCGTGCTCTTTACGAATGGCGCAACCGAGATTGAACCGGCATTCCGAGAACAATTAAAGAAGAAAAGTATCCCTGTCTTCGAAGAGAAAATTGCGTCGCTAATCCACGAAGGTAAAGTCCTTTGCGGAGTGAAGCTCGCAAATGGACAAATCGTAGAACGCACAGGACTTTTCGTAGCACCGAAAATTCCGCTCACGCTAAAAGGTTCGATTGGCGAGAAGCTCGGTTGCGAAAAAACAGAAATGGGCTTTTATAGGGTCGAGCTCATGGGAAAATCCACCGTCCCCGGAGTCTTTGTGGCTGGTGACATCATGTCCATGCAACACTCCGTTTTGGGTGCTGCGGCTTCGGGTCAGCTCGCGGGTTCAGGTGCGGTCTTCGAGCTGACGAGAGAGGACTTCGAACAAGGCTGAGTTATTCTTTAGATCCGCCGTGACAGTCAGGTGATTGGAAATCGCCTGATGAGCCACCCGCGGCCATCCATTCTGCTGGCGTCATGGTCTTTTGCGTTAATGCGTGAACACCGCCAGGCTTGATCTCGTCGGCTAAACAGGCGTTGACGAGACGCTGGCGTGCAATACGCGTTTGACCTTCGAATTTGGCCGCCACGATGACGACTCTGAAGTGCGTCTCCGAGCCTTTAGGCACGGAATGCTTATAGCTTTCGTTTTCGACTTCGAGATGCGTCGGCGAAAATTCGCGGTTAAGCTTCTCTTTGATTCGCGTTTCGACAGGTCCCATAACTTTACTCCTGACGATCAATTCAACTTCTGCTTAGCCGCGTTGCTCGCGATCTTAGCAAACAAATCGGCCATCATGTTTTTCCGTTCGCTTTCGCCAACAGGGCGGAAGCCCGTTTCAAAAGCGGTGAGCATCTGCGGAGGAATTTCGAGCAAGAACCGCGAGGGAGCTGACGGTGCGAACTTTCCGAAACGCTTGCGTGTTTTGGCGCGCGTGAGAACGAGGCGTTCTTTAGCACGCGTTACGCCTACGTAGAAGAGACGTCGCTCTTCGGAGACGTCGCTACCGAGAGTTCGGTGAGGAATAATCTCCTCTTCGCAGCCAACAAAAATCACAACCGGGAATTCGAGACCTTTGCACGCATGGAGCGTCAGTAGCTGTACTTTCGGCGTTTGGTCGCGTTCTTCTTCCGTTTCCCCGGCGTCGCGAAGCTCCATCGCATCGACGAATTCCATAAGCGTCTTCTCATCTCGCCCACCGCGCGCAACGAAACTGTCGAGAACGCGGGTGAAGATCTCGAGCACGGTCCACTTCTTCGTAAGCGCCTGCGGATCTTTCGTCGTCTGTCCTAGATAATCACGGTAACCGATTTCCAAAAGTTTGGAGAGGAAGTTCTCGCCCACCGTTCGAGTCGGATCACCACCTAAAATTGTCTGCGGAAGCGAATCCAAAAGGCGGAAAAGTCCTTCAATGCGCTCGCCGATGTTTTCTTGAACGCCCGCCTGACGCCACTTTCGAGCTGCTACGTGAAATTTGAATCCGATGACTTTCGCATGCTCATCGAGTCGATCGATCGTTGTCTCACCGATCCCTCTCGTAGGCGCGTTGATGATGCGGCGAAACGCAATCTCGTTGGGCGAAAGCGCGCAGCGCAGGTAAGCGAGAGCGTCTTTTGTTTCTTTACGATCAAAGAACCCGGTCCCGCCCGTGATCGAGTAAGGGATCTGCGCTTTACGAAGCTGGGCTTCGATCATTCCGCCCTGCCCGTTTGAACGGTAAAGGACGGCAATGTCGCTCGCTTTATATCCGCGGTCCATAAAGAATCGAACTTGGCCCGCCACTTCTTCGGCTTCGATGTCGTCGTTTTCAAAAACGAAGAGCTCAGGCTTTTCACCGTGATCCGCATCGGGATTAGGACGCAGAACTTTCCCGTGTCGAGCCGTGTTCTTCGCGATCACTTCATTTGCGATACCGATGATCGCCGGCGTTGAGCGGTAATTACGCTCAAGACGAATCACGCGGCAGCCATCAAAGTGTTTCGGAAAATCGAGAATGTTCGAAACACAAGCGCCACGCCAACCGTAGATCGACTGGTCATCGTCTCCGACGACCGCAACGTTTCGGTGTCCATCGACGAGAGCTCGCACGAGTTGAAACTGCGTCACGTTTGTATCTTGAAACTCATCGACCATCACGTGTTTGAAACGGGCGCGAACTTCTTCGAGCACCTTCATGTCGTTTTTAAAAAGCTCGAGGGGTTTTAGGAGTAATCCTTCGAAATCGACAACGCCCAGGATCTCTAAGCGACGTAGATATTTCGGAAGCAGCACCTGCACCATGACTTCGTATTCATCTGCGGGATTCTGCGGCGAACGTCGTCCTGAGCCGCGCCACTCGTTCATCATCGACAAAATCTTGTCGACCTTGAAGGAGTCCTTGGCGCTGTTTTTTATGTTCGACATCAGCTCTTTTAGAATTTCGGTGCTGTCACCTTGATCGATGACTCCGAATCCAGACGGCAAACCCGCCTTCTGATGGTACTTGCGAAGGATATTAAGACCAAACGAGTGAAACGTGCCAGTGACGAGATCTTTTCCACGAGGACCAACTTTGGCGGCCACCCGGTGTTTGAGTTCTTTTGCAGCCTTCGTTGTGAATGTCAGTACGCAAATTTCTGAAGGCTCGATTCCTTCCGACTGCAGAATATGCCCCGTGCGTGAAACGAGTACGGTTGTCTTTCCGCTCCCGGCACCCGCGAGAATGAGCAAGGGGCCTTGAGTGTGCAGAACGGCTTCGCGCTGCTCGGGGTTGAGTCCTTTCGTCCAATCGTGCATGAGAAAACCGGCATCCTTCCGTTTTCGCTGTGGGAGCTGCGTACGCGTTCAATGGCTAAAGCCCGCGACGTACTTAGGGAATGATCAAGATGAGTGTGCGGATAGCCAAAATTAGCAAAAGGCCGCCGATCAGCCAATCGCGATTTCTCGGCGTGAGCTTCTTTTGGTGAGTGCGAAAAAGCTGCGAAGCCGTGATGGCGCCTAAAAAGAGGGCAACGGCAAGATCCGGCCGGATCTCGAGCGAGTTTTTCGTGACAGCTTCACTCAAAAACGCGAACGAACCCGCAAACGACGTAATCACGATCGTGGCGACACTAGTCGGAACGATTTTTTCTTGGAGCACCCGTCGCGAAAACGACAGAGCGGGGACTACGAAGATTCCTCCGCCGACCCCCGTGAATCCGGAGATGAGCCCCGTTGTTAGGCCCACGGCGGCAGCGAAGCTTGCGGTGAGCGGACGCTCTTCAATCGTTTTGTTTCCACGCCAAAGGAAACTCGTGGCAGCCAATAAAATCAAAACAACGAAGAAGACCGTATGAAGCATGATTTCGGGAACACGGTCCGTCAGGCGACCTGCGATGAACGAACTGATCGCTCCGAAAAGACCGATGTAAGTAGCCGCACGCAAATCGATTCGCGACTCGCGGAAGAACATCCAGGCATTCTGAAGCGAAACAAAGAAGACCGTGAGGAGCGAAGTTCCTATGGCCTCACGCGCCGAAACGCCCGAGATAAGAGGCAGAAGCGGGACGATCAAAAGACCTCCGCCTAAACCAAGGAAGAGAGACGCAAGTCCAACGCCGATGCCGATCGCGAACGTTCCGCCGTAAAGGAGTAGAAAAGAAAAAAGGCTGTGGGTCACACAGCCAAATCAACAGGTCATTAGCAAACGATCAAGTTTTTTCGGTGAATGCTCACCTAGAGAGCTACGATCAAGGGCGATTGTGGACGAGTGAGCGACCGCCATCTTGGAAGCAAACATCAACCTTGTCGTTTGTTGCTGCCGTCACGAAGCCCAAACCGAACTTGGGATGCTCGATCGCATTAGCGAGAGCGAACTTGGTTCTCATGTTATAGGGAACAATGCGATCGGTACCGATCTGAGTTTTCAACTCCGTCCACATTGCTGCGAAATCGGGTCCTGCCGATTTTTTCGTGCGCGGTTTCGCCGTGCCTGAAGCGGATTTTTTTGCCGTCTGCGCTTTGGGAAGTTTGAAAGTTTTCTGGGCGCCGCAGACTTCGCATTTAACCTTGGCGCTAGTAGCGGACGTGTGCGCAACTACAACGTGGTAGCGCTCGACTCCGCATTTTTTGCATTCCAGGTGAATATTACGGGCAACGGCGGGAAGTTCAGTCAGATTTTGCGATTCGCTCATGATTCAATTCTAACCGAACCGACCCCTCGTTGCCTAGAAATTAAGAGGCGAAAATGCGGGTGCGTCCTTCAGTCTAGAAGCGTCTAGTCTTGAGGACGCGACTCATCATTTCTTCTTGAAGACGGTCAATCGGTCCGTGAGCGCTTTGGAGATCGTTTCAGTTCCGTGCAGGAAGTACGGCCCCTCGCGGCGTTCCAAGCGACGTTGAAAAGAGATCAAGCTCTTCTCATCTGTGGGATCAACGTCGAATCCAGCGGGTACGTATCGATTCAGGAAATCGCCGTCTTCCGCTTTCTTCGTAAAAAAGGCTGGCCACATCCCGACGTCAACCTTCACGCGGTACGTGAGCGTCCGCGAGTACGAATGAACTGGCGTATAGGCCGTCAGAATTTCGAAATCGCCGTAGTGCGAATGTAAACGTACGGAAGGCGACGTCCATTGCGTCATTCCACAACAGGTTTTCACGTTCGCGTACCAAAGACCAAATGACTTCGAGAGAAAACCGATTCCGTAAAACTGATCTTCTTTCGCGAGGAGAGAGTTGACCGAACACAAGTTGTGCGCGACCCACTCCCCGTCACGTGACATCGTAGGAATGATGATGAAAAGAGAAAGCGGAGTCCATTCGTCGCCGTCTTCGACACCCAAGACGTTGCGAACACTCGCAGGCAGGGCCGATGTTCGGTGCGCAAAACCCGCAACGAAACCGGGAACAATCGCGCAGTCGTAAAACACCCAACGAGGCATCGCCATTCCGCTAGGTCCGAAGGCTTTTGTTTCAAGGCTCAGGATTCGATCGGCAAAGCCGACCTCATCCATTTTAAGAGGATTTTTGTAGAGGACCTCGTGCGGAAACCAATCGAGCTTTGCGTGATGCTGCCCCGGTTGCGGAATCCGATTCTCATCGCGAACAAAAACGTAAGGTCTTACGTTCTCGTCACGCATCCACTTCAAACGGTCATTCGCGAACAGTGACGATCCCGCTGCCATCCAAAACCGCCCATACTTCTTCGATCGTGTTGCGCACTTCGAAGAGTTCGCTCCCGGCTGGGCGCGTGCGGATGAATCCGCGGTCCATGAACTCTTCGAACACCTTGATCTGACTCTGCCAGAATCCCTCAAGGTTGACAAACACGATGGGCTTATCGAAGCAGTCGAGCGATTTCCAGGTGATGACTTCCAGAGCTTCGTCTAGGGTCCCGTATCCGCCGGGAAAAATCACAAACGCGTCGGCGTTGTCCATCATCCAACGCTTGCGATCGAAGAGATCCTTCACGATCACAAGTTCTTTTAAACCTTCGTGCGCCATCTCGCGTGTTTTCGCGAGGCCTTCGGTGATCGCACCGCGAGCAACCCCGCCGCGGCGGATGACCTCGTTCGCGAAATGCCCCATGAGACCCACCTGAGCACCGCCGTAGAGAAGCTCGCCGCGTCTTTGAACTAGACCTTCGGCGAACTCACTTGCGGCGGCAAAGAACTTGGGATCAATTCCGCTGTTGGCGCTGCAAAAGACAGTGACGCGCATTACTTTTTCAATGGTCCGAGCATGTCTTCAGGGCGAACGAGCTGATCGAACTTAGCTGGATCCAAAAGGCCAAGCTTGCTTGCGGCTTCTTTCAACGTCGTCTCGTTCTCGTGCGCGTACTTGGCAACTTTCGCCGCGTTATCGTAGCCGATGTGCGGATTGAGCGCGGTTACCAGCATGAGCGAATTGTCGAGGTGCTGCTTCACGCGAGCCTTGTTGACTTCGATACCTTCAACACAATGTTCGTTGAAGCTTTCGCAAGCGTCAGCGAGAAGGCGCGTGGAGTTCAAGACGTTGAACACGATGAGCGGCTTGAAGACGTTGAGTTCAAAGTGACCGTTCATGCCACCAACCGCAACGGCCATGTCATTTCCGACGACTTGAGCGCAAACCATCGTCATCGCTTCCGACTGCGTGGGATTGACTTTGCCGGGCATGATCGAGCTTCCGGGCTCGTTCGCCGGAAGGTTGAGCTCCCCAATCCCCGATCGCGGTCCGCTTCCGAGAAGACGAATATCGTTAGCGATTTTCATCAAGGCGCACGCAAGAGTTTTGAGTGAGCCCGACATCTCAACGAGCGCGTCGTGAGCTGCAAGTGCGGCGAATTTGTTTGGTGCGGTTTTGAACGGAAGCCCTGTTTCTTTTGCGATTGCGGCGGCTGCTTTCACCGCGAAATCGGGATGCGTGTTGAGGCCTGTCCCAACAGCGGTTCCGCCAAGCGCAAGTTCGTAAACGTAATCGAGATTTCTCTCGATGCGGACCAAGCACTGATCAAGCTGAGTGACGTATCCCGAAAACTCTTGGCCAAGAGTCAATGGAGTTGCGTCCATCAAATGCGTGCGTCCGATTTTTACGACGTCCTTGAATTCGTTTGCTTTGTGCTTGAGACCGTCGCGCAAAACTTTGAGTGCGGGAAGAAGCCGCTTATTCACCTGCTCCGCAACTGCAATGTGCATCGCCGTAGGGAAAGTATCGTTGGACGATTGCGCTTTGTTTACGTCATCGTTCGGGTGAATGCCTTTGCCACCGAGGCTTCCGCCCATTTTTTCGATCGCGCGGTTGGCGATGACTTCGTTTGCGTTCATGTTGGTTTGCGTGCCGGAGCCAGTCTGCCAAATCACGAGTGGGAAATGGGCATCAAGTGCACCTTCGATCACTTCGTTTGCGGCTTCGACGATTGGCTTCGCTTTGTCAGCGGGCAAGAGTCCGAGCTCTTGGTTTGTGAGGGCTGCGCATTTTTTCAGAATGCCGAGGGCGCGAACCATTTCACGAGGGAAACGATCGCCACCGATTTTGAAGTGCTCAAGGCTACGCTGAGTTTGTGCTCCCCAGTAACGATCGGCGGGAACGTTGATCTCACCCATGCTGTCGCGTTCGACTCGGAATTTCATTTACGCTGCTCCTGTGTTTTTTAAGATTTCGAATTTTCGTTTTCGGTACGCCGATGCGTATAAACGGGACCTACTCCCGCCTGATCGGTCGGATAGATGACGAGTTCTTGAATGTTCACGTGCTTGGGTCGCGCCACGCACCAGATGATGGTTTCGGCGATATCTTCGGATGAAAGTGGCGTCATGCCCCGGTAAACATTTTTCGCGCGAGAGGTATCGCCGCCGAAGCGCACTTCGCTGAATTCGGTTTCGACCATGCCGGGCTCGATGTTTGTCACACGAACGCCGGTCCCCATGAGATCGAGTCTGAGTCCTTCACTGAGCGCGCGAACGGCAAACTTCGTTGCGGAGTAGACTCCGCCACCTGGGTACGTCCAGCGGCCTGCCACCGAGCCGATATTGACGATGTGGCCAGCATTCTTTGTGAGCGCCGCGAGGGTGAGTCGCGTGACGTAGAGAAGGCCTTTCACGTTCGTGTCGATCATCGTGTCCCAATCATCGAGCTTTGCTTGGGGCATCGAATCGGTCCCGAGCGCAAGGCCGGCGTTATTTACAAGAACGGTTAATGCGGTGAGATCGATCGAATTCAAAGCTTTTTCGGTGGCATGGCGATCGGATAGATCAAAAGCGAGCGTCGTCACCTTGATTTTATTCTGTGTCTCGAGTTCAGCGGCTTGGTCGCGGAGTCGGCTCTCGCGGCGACCTGTCAGAATTAAGTCGTAGCCAATTCGTGCGAACTCGCGGGCCGTAGCCGCGCCGATCCCGGAAGTAGCTCCGGTGATGAGTGCTAATTTTCTATGCACCTGAGGGACCTCGTTTAAAGAGGTCCCATGTCATCGAAGAGCCGGCGCGCAGTCAAGCGCGGCTGCGGTGCTCGCGGGTCGTGGTTCGGAATATGAGTGTTTGTGAAAACCGGCACTCCCGAACTTGTCGCCCTATAAGGCGACAAGTTCCCGAGCACTCAAATCAGAACGAAAACCAAAACAACAGCGAAGGCTCAAGCGTTGTTTCTTCAGCTGACTGACTCGTTTCCGCAGCTGTTCCAATCTGAGTTTTGCCAAACTTAAGCGTTCGGTAAGTCAGAACCGGACCGATTCCGAAATTCGTCGCGACTTGGGGTGCCCAGCCAAGATCGACTTGAAGACCTGATCCGCTCGTCGCCTTCCTCTCAAGCCCACTAAACGTGTAGCGGCGCTCGGCCATTAAGTGATAGGTCGCAATTAGGCTGAAGCCTGAGTTGACGTACCCAATCGAGGGCCCAACCGCAAAACCGCTCAAGTCACCGGCCTCGTATTTATCGCTCTCTAATTTATAAATGCCGCCCAGGTAGAGGCCATTCTCGTCAAAGACGTAGCCAAGCCGCGCGTCGACCGTGAGCAGCTTACGATCTTGGCAGCAGCCGTAAATCGTTCCTGCACTCGCATCGGACTGCTTACGGGTGGAGTAATTCACCGAAGGCCCAAAAATGATGCTTGCCGACGCCGGTTGAATGATCAAAAAAGCCAAAACCGCCGAGGCCAAAAACTTGAACATGGTGCCGTCCTCCGTTTGATGTTTCTGAAAAATGCTCCCGCGAGCCCAAATGCTTTGTCAACGGACGTGGTCGCTTGAGGTTTCTGCCGCTCTTCGTTATAAGACGGGCTCACCCCGTTATTCGAGGAAGACCTTCCGTGACAAAGCCGACGTCGAGGCCGAAACCAATTCCGTTCGTTTCTACCGGGTACTGGCTTTTGAAGTCTGAACCCGAGTCTTATTCCATCGATCTCTTCGCGAAGGAAAAAAAGACGCTTTGGACCGGAGTCCGCAACTACCAAGCGCGCAACTTCATGGTCGATTCGATGAAGCCTGGCGACAAGTTCATTTTCTATCATTCTAACGCCGAGCCGAGTGCTGCCGTCGGAGTCGGTGCGGTCGTTCGCCCCAATCAGGCTGATCCGTCAGCGCTCGATAAAAAAAGCGAGTATTACGACCCGAAGGCAAGCTCCGATCATCCGATCTGGTTTTGCGCGGAAGTCAGCTACGAAGGTCACCTCAAAAAACCCGTCACACTCCAAGATCTTCGCGACAAAAAGGATCTCGAAAAAATGGCGCTTTTGCAGCGAGGCCAGAGACTCTCCGTTCTTCCGATGACAAAAAGCGAATTCGAAGCCGTCGTGAAGATGGGTGGCGGCCTCAAGTGAGCGGCGCAACTTTGACGGCTCCGTCCTGGGATGAATTCTGGAACTCGCAAAATCGCGTTTTGCTAGCTCCTATGGAAGGAGTCGTTGATGCCGTGATGCGCGACATGATCACAAAAATCGGCGGCGTTGATCTTTGCGTAACCGAATTTATTCGCGTCACCGATCGGCTGCTTCCGCTTTCGGATTTCAAAAAGTACGCGCCCGAGCTTTTTTCATCTTCCAAAACTCCTGCCGGCACACCCGTGCTCATCCAATTTCTCGGCGGACAACCGGGCCCCATGGCGGAAAACGCGGCCTTCGCCGCTTCACTTGGCGCACCGGGAATTGATTTGAACTTTGGCTGCCCGGCTAAAACCGTCAATCGTCACGACGGTGGTGCAGCACTTCTCAGAGATCCCTCTCGGATCTTTGATGTGGTCTCGGCGGTGCGTGCGGCTGTTCCGACGACAATTCCTGTTAGCGCGAAAGTGCGATTGGGTTTTGAAAACAAGGATCGACATCTCGAGATCGCAAAAGCGGCCGAAGCCGGCGGAGCAAAGTGGCTCACCGTTCATGCGCGCACGCGTGATGAAGGTTACCGACCTCCCGCTCATTGGGAGTACATCGCACGCATGCGCGAAGCGGTTTCGATTCCGGTCATCGCCAACGGCGAAGTTTGGACGCTGGAGGATTACAAACGTTGTCGCGAAGTGAGTGGTTGTCGGCACGTGATGATCGGACGCGGATTGATGTCGGCACCTGATCTCGCAAAACAAATTCAGACAGGAGCTGCGCAAACGCCTTGGTCGGAAGTTCTTGTTTGGCTCATCGATTTTGGCTTGAAGAGTCGCGAGTACCGTCACGATCATTACGCTGTCTGCCGCGTGAAGCAGTGGCTGAAGAGTCTCGCGAAAACTTATTTAGGCGTTGCGGAATTATTCGAGCGTTTGAAAACGCAAGAGAGTTTAGATCCGATGCTCGCAATTTTGCGCGAGTCATCTACGCACGCGGTCACTGAAATCGCAGACGGCAGCCATCAGCCAGCTGCCGCCCTCGCGCTCTAAATTACTTCAACATCTCGTCGAGTTTTTGATCACGATCTAAAGCTGCTAAGTCGGTGTAACCGCCGACAAGCTGATCGTTGATGAAGATCTGCGGCACGGTCATCATGCCGGTGCGTTGCTTCAGAGTGGCGTATTCTTCGGGACGGTCATCGAGGTAAACTTCCTCGTATTTCACACCTTTTCTCGTGAGCAGGTCTTTTGCGCGATCGCAGTAAGGGCAGAAACTTTTCGTGTAGATCAGAACCTTCGCCATTTGGGTCACCTCGCTCCCCCACTCATGACATAAACGGCTCAAAAAGTCGACTCTTGCTCAGGCTGCTACGCGGGCTATTGGCGCAGCTCCGTGCGCGCGGCCAAGGTATGTTCGCGGGAAAAGAAGTCTTTCAGCATTTCATCGAGTTCCGTGAAATTTTTTGCCTTCGTGCTACGAGCGTACAAGTCATGCCCAAAGAGGAGCCACGGGCCACTTGTGCGCACGTAAAAGCGGAACTTCCTTAAGCCAAGATCTCCGGGGAAATGTTCCTGGATGAGCTGCGAAAGACGCATCAGCGATCGACCGTATTCGGCTCCCTCTTCTTCGGGAGTTCGGGGGGCGCGTTCGCCTTCACGCCCCAAGGGCGCCGGGAAACCCCAGTCTTCGCCGAGCTGCCAAAAGAGCCAAGGTCTTGCGGTCAAAGCGCGACCGACCATAGCCATATCGCAGCCGGTTTGCTCCATCAGGATCTTCGCATCTTCGGCGGTTTGAACGTCGCCGTTTCCGATGACGGGAATTTTTACGTTCTCGCGCACGGTTCGAATCTGTGACCAATCCGCAGAGCCGCGCCGTTTTTGTTCGGCCGTTCGCGGATGAAGCGTGATCCAACTTGCGCCGGATCCTTCGAGGCCTTTAACAAATTCGAGAAGGTAAGTCGTGTCGTTCTGATGCCCGGCGCGTAGCTTCACCGATACCGGAAGCTTTGTTCCCTTCACGGTCATTTTCACAACTTCGGCTGCGTATTTAGCATCACCCATGAGCGCGACACCGTAGTTGTGGCTGAGAGCTTTTTTAACTGGGCAGCCCATGTTGATGTCGATGCCTTCGGCGCCCCATTCTTCTTCAAGACGTTTAACGGAAAGCTCGATCGGCTTTTCTTCGTTTCCGAGAATCTGGGGTACGAGGTGAGTTTCGCAATCCGAGCGCATCGTCTCGGGAGTCGTAACTAAATTTTCGACCGGGATGCGACGGCTGTTGAGCATCTCCGTCGGCCAGATGGTTACGGCTTCTTTCGGAAAATATTCGCGGCAAAGTCTGCGAAAAGCGACGTGGCTAAGACCCACCATCGGCGCCATGCAGGCCCGGAAGTTGACCGCTCCATTTAAGATGGGACGACTCGGAGATAATGATTGAAAATCGGGCATTTGTGACACAAGGCCCTTGTCTTGACCCACCGTGGGAAAGATGTCAAAGAAAGATGAAGATGCCTCCAGCGCGCACGAACTCCAAAGATCGGTTTGATCCCCGCTCAAAGCCATTCGGCATTCTAGGCGGAGGACAACTTGCGCGCATGCTCGCACTCAAAGCCCACGAGATGGGTGTTCCCGTCGCCATCTACTCCGAAAAACGCGAAGATCCCGCAGCGCAAGTGACTTCCCTCTGGCACCAAGGCTCCGCCAAAGACGAAAAGGCTTTGAAAGAATTCATCGCCTCTTGTTCGGTTGTGACGTTTGAGAGTGAATTCATGGACGCGGCCTTACTCGAAAAGATCGCCGCGGCTACCAAAGTCGAAATTTATCCGCGGCCCCGCGAGATGGCTCTGATCCAAGATCGCTTGACTCAAAAAGAGCTTCTTAAAAAGTTCCGTTTGCCGACCGCACCCTTCATCGCGGTGAGCACCGAGTATGAAGCTCGTCGCGCGTGGCACGCTCTCGGAAAAAAAGTCGTCTTCAAAAAACGCCGCTTCGGTTACGACGGCTACGGCACATTCGTTGTCAAAAACGAGAAGGACCTCGAAGCGTTTCTTCCCCAAGTTGAAAAAGATGCCCACGGCTTCATCGCGGAAGCCTTCGTTCCCTTCAAGCGCGAAGTCGCGGTGATGGTTGCGAGAGGTCGCGACGGGTCAACGTTGCACCTTCCCTTCGTGGAAACGTACCAGGAAAACTCGCGTTGTTTATGGGTGAAAGGCCCGCTTCGCGCCACGCCGACTTTCAAAAGGTTGGGGCGAGCGCTCGAAAAGCTTCTTGAAAAAGCAGACTACGTAGGAATCATGGGCGTTGAGCTCTTCGATACAGGAAGAGAGCTGGTCATCAATGAACTCGCTCCCCGAGTTCACAATTCAGGACATTATTCGCTTGATGCTTTGAGCATGGATCAGTTCACGCTGCATATCCGCGCCGTTCTCGGCTTGGAACTGAGGCAACCCATCGTGCTTCGCCCAGGCTTTGCGATGATGAATTTGCTGGGAACAACGGACGAAGCTCCGAAGTGGCAACTTTCAGGTGACGTGAAGCTCCACTGGTACGGAAAAAATGAAAATCGACCCGGACGCAAGATGGGACACATCAATGCGCTGGCGACTTCGCCGGAAAAAGCGTTGTCGCTCGTAAAAAAACGACGCGCGGATTTCCGCGTTTAGAACCACGAAACGATCGGTCACTCAGACAAGAGAAAGGCCCAGATGGCGAAGACGGCTGATACCAAGAAAGTTCGTAAAACGAATGCACCCAAGGTCGGCATCATCATGGGGAGCGACTCGGATCTGCGGGTGATGGAAGCTGCCGTCGAATGCCTGGAAGAGTTCGATGTTTCGTTTGAAGTTCGCGTTGTATCGGCGCACCGAACTCCGGTACAGATGCTCGAATATGCGGCGGATGCGGAAGACCGCGGTCTGGAAGTGATTATCGCAGGTGCCGGCGGCGCGGCCCATCTGCCTGGTATGGTGGCGTCCGCAACGACACTTCCCGTCATCGGCGTTCCGGTTAACATCACGTCGCTCGAAGGGCTCGACGCGCTTCTCTCCGTCGTGCAAATGCCCAAAGGTGTGCCGGTTGCGACCGTAGCGATCGATAACGCCTTTAATGCGGGTTTACTCGCTGTCCGGATTCTCGCGAACTCAGACTTTGAGCTCAAAGCAAAACTCGCGCGCTTCCGCGAAAAGCAAATGAAAAAGATCAGCGACGCAAACAAGCGTCTTGCCGAAAAGAACTCTAAGAAGAGAAGAGCGAAAAAGAAATGAGCTGAGATTACGCTGCTTGATCGCCCCAGGAATCAAGACGCAAGCGATACATTTCTTCGGCGAGAACTTTGTTCGTTGGTAAATCGATGTAAAAAGAGGTTCCGATCCCTTCGCGGCTTTCTAACGTCAACTCGCCACCCATCGCGAGCATAAGGCGTTTTGAAATCGGCATTCCGAGGCCCGTACCCTTGTGGTGACGAGCTACGCCTTCTACAGTCTCGAACTCGTTGAAAACATGATGAAGTTTATCGCTAGGAATCCCTAAGCCTGTATCCGACACGATAACGCGGGCGAAGTTTGCGTGCGCTTCGAACTTGATCTCAACTCGCCCCTGAGCCCGATTGTATTTGATCGCATTATTCACAACGTTATTGATCACTTCTTTCAAACGAAGCGTATCCGCATAGCACGACAGCGACGAGACGTTCTTCTGAATTTCGAGCGTGATGAGACCTTGAGTCGCGAAGTTTCGAAAATTCGCCGCAAGCTTTGAAACCACAGGAACAAGGTCGATCTGCTCAACGAAGAACTCCATCTTTCCGGCGCGAATCTTTGCGAAATCGAGGATGTCGTTCACCAAAGCCATGAGGTGAAGTCCCTGCTCATGAATCGTTTTGATGAAGCCTTCTTTTTGATCGTCGGATTCATAAAGCTTAAGCTCAAGCACTTCGGCCGTCGCAACGATGGCGGCAAGCGGGGTTCTCAGCTCGTGCGTCGTTAAAGCGATGAAGCGATCTTTCGCTTGATCTAGTTCTTTGAGCTGACGGTTTTGCTCTAAGAGCTCCGTCAGCGTCTTGCGGATTTCCTCTTGCTTGGCCTCAAGATCACGCGCGAGTCTTTTTTGAATGGTGATGTCTTGAAACATCAAAAACGATTGCTTCTCGCCCCGCTCATTTACGACTTTCTTGATCCGCACGCTGGCGATGATGAAGAGGCCGTTTCGCTTTTTCATCATGACGTCAGGGAAGAAACCATCCTCTGCGATCATCTCGGTGCTAAGTGATCTTGCGTAAGCTTTCGCGTTTGACGGCTCAGGGCAAATATCTGCTGCCATCAAAACGTCTGTCTCTAACTCGAGGGTTTCGCGCGCCAATCGGTTGATGTAGACGCAAGCGCCGCTTTCGTCGAAGCCAAGGATCCCGTGGATCGCTTCGTCCACCAGAGTTTGGAAAAGAGACGACACCTGATCGGACATCGCAATCAACTCCCAATGATCTTCAGGAAGTTTTCCGCATTTCCGATCGACTGCTTGATGTTCCCGATGAGTCCTTTGAGCTGTTCAGGCGTCAGGTGCAGGCGGGTCAGAACTTCCTTCGGAACACCCACGATCTTGGAATGACCGCTATGACCAAACTGAAGAGCGTGGACTAACAAATTTGAAAGATAAACAAGATCGACTACCATATTCATCTCGGCCGACAGGCCCATGCGTGCCGAGAGTTCACGCTCGTGGTGATAAGCGGTTGTCGACTGAAAGAGCGCGGGAAGCTTCCACTTAGCCGCAAGCTCTTTGCCGATGATGGTGTGACGAGGCGTTCCTAAAATGTCCTCGGCTTCTCCGACGCTGATATTTTTCTCTTTGCAGAGCGCAAGCGTATCTGCAAAAGCTTCAGGCGCGATGATGTAAAGCGCGATCTTTCCCATGTCGTGAACGAGACCGCAGGTGAAAAGATCCGAAGGCGTTTTGTGGTGCACGAATTTCGCTGCCGTTTCGGCAGCCATTGCGACCCCGAGAGAATGTTTCCAGAATTGATTGGGATCAAAATAAGCGGAGGCCTTCGAGTTGAGCGCGTTCATGATGCTTGTTGAAAGAGTCAGCTGATGAATCGCATCGTAGCCGATGTACGCGATCGCGCGCTGAAGATTCGAGACGCCGCCTGGGATCGAATAATAAGCTGAGTTTGCCAACTTGAGAACCTTTGTCGTCAACGATTGATCGTTCGACATGATCCGCTCGATATCCGTTGTCGACGACATCGGATCGCTGATGACCTTGTTGAGTTCGTAAATGATCGCAGGAAGTGTTGGCAAATCATCGAGGCGATCGACGATCTCCTGCGTGCTCAAGTTATTGTATTTCTCTGCTGCACTCATCTTTATGCTCTCGTAGCGTCACGACGCAAGTTGCGGGAAATTCTTGTCCGGGAAAAGCTCTTTCAGTTTCGCCGCGACTCGTTGGTACGTAACGGGTTTTAAAACGTAGCCGTTCACGTTGAGGTTTTTTGCTTCGAAGATATAGTCTTTATCCGATACGGCGGTGATCAACACGAAGGGAAGATCTTTCGTCTTCTCATTGTTTCGAACGCGACGAAGGAATTCGAGTCCATCCATGCTCGGCATCATGAGATCTGAGAAAACCGCCACGACGTTTTTGTCTTTGTTCTGCTCAAGCGCTTTCAGCGCAACATCGCCGTCATCACATTCGATGACTTGGTAACCAAATTTCTTTAAGAGCAAAACGAGCACAGTGCGATTCGGTGGCGAATCTTCCGCAACGATGACGTATTCTTCGCCTTTGTTGGAAGAAGTTTGCTTTGAGCTTTTAGCCGCAGAATCAGCCATGGGCGCGCCTTCCTAGGGGACCTTGTCCCTCAAGTTCTTATCGGTCTTTTGGCGGCTTCAATTGAGAAAAGTTCGCGACTCAAGCTTACGGCTTTACCTTCAGCAGGAAGTCGGAAAGCGCGATCCAATAGTCCTTTGCCGAGGCTAGGTCATTATGCCCACCGCCTTCGAGAGTCACGAATTGGACCCGCGTAGAATTGGGAAAGTGCTTGGCGAGCTCCGTGGCTTCTGCGAGCGGAATGACGTTGTCCGATGTCCCGTGCAGAATGAGGACGGGGGCTTGAATTGTCTGGGCCTCGAGATCCGACCGCAGTTTGTATTTGAGCACCAGGGAGACAACAAAGCTTGGCATCCAGGGCATGAGTCTCTTTGCGAGACTGACTAAGCTTGAGTATGGAGTTTCTAGAACAAGGGCGTGGACTTGATTATCAGCAGCAAGCTTGACGGCCAATCCTGAGCCGATTGAACGTCCGAACACGACAACAGGACCGAATTCTTTGCGCGCGATTTCGTAAAACTCTTGAGCAATTCGCTTCAGCTGCGCTTCACTCGAAATCGCGCCCTCGCTTTTGCCGTAGCCTGGGTAATCGAGAATCCAAACGGACCATCCGGTCCGCTTAACGGTTTCGGCCGCGACTTCGCCCCAACCATCTAAACTTCCGGCGTTCCCATGAAAGAACAGGATCACACCCTTGGTCGAGTTTTCCTTGGATCGAAACAATAGGCTATGAATCTTTTCATCCGCAACTTGGATGGTCCGCTCATCGAAAGGTTCACTAAACTGAAATCGATGATTCGGCGCAAGTTTCTCCGGAAAGAAAATCAAACCTTCTTGAAACCAGAAGATACCAAAAAGAAAAAGCGCCGAGGCTAGTGCCACGGCGCTGCAAACTCTGATGAAAATGTCCATCACGCTGCGCATCCCGCTCTCAAGCGCGTTTGAGGAACTGGAAGTACTTCGACTCCGTTACGTCCATTTCCATTTCGCAATCTGCATCTGTGCACTTCGTTGACTTCTTCGGATCGAAGTTGATCTTTACGGCGCCACCGGCAGCCGTCACTTCTTTACCAATCGTGAAGAGCACGTTTTCTTCTTTGTCGCACTTATCGCAATAGTAAGGAACATAGAACGACGTAACCGTCGCTTTAGGGGGCAAGAAACCCTCGACCATGTTGAACTGGAAAACCAAAGCTTTCGGAGCGCGCATCAGCGTGATCTGCGCTTGATCCGCCACGGGTCGAATCCAATCGAGCCACTCGCGAATTCCCACGGAGTTGATCGCCTTTACGCTATGGAGATCGATCGTGATCTTTTTGAATTGTGCGGTATTGATTTCTGGAAAACCCGCATCCTCATCGATGGCTCCATCGAAAGTGAGGATCAAGGTGTCGCCGTCAGCTTTTTGCGTGAATTTAAATTCAGTCATGTTGCGCCCTCAAACCCAGATTATGGAATCAGATGAATGTTTTTGGAAAGTCCTGATGCAGCTCTTCGGCTCAAACCCAAAGGTAAACTCACGCAAACAACGGTGCGCGCGTTTGCATCAACGGCTGCGTAATAACTAATACAGCTATCGAACACCATATACGAACCGATCCCGGCGCCCCCGACTCCATGGCGAATGGACCCCGCGACCCCGTTATCAAAACACGTCCAGATTCGCGCGACGACCGCCCGAACATCGAGGTTCCCAAACGTGTCGCGACATCCGAAAACCAGGCGTTGCTCGTCGATTTGCGCAAAGAAATCGAGACTGCCTGAATGAACCGGTGGACCATGGAAAAGCTTTGAACCTGGGGGCCAAGCGTTCTTCGATCCGTTGGTATAGAGTTCATCGGCAATGAGAAGCGCTTGATCCCAAATCGTACGCGATCCTTGAATGCCTGCGACGTAATCACCAAACGCTGAGAGCAGTGCGGTCTTCTTCTCGCCCGCGTCGAAGGACATGGAAAAATTTGACTGTCCAGTTCCGCCGAAGATGACCTTTAAGGGGTCGTTGAGAAACGCCTTTTTGTCCGCGAGCATTTCCTGGCTTGCACGCACTTCCGAATCAAAAGCTAGACCATCTTTTTGAACGAGGTGGCAAAGACCAGTTTGATGAACGGTGCGAATGACCTGGTCCGAAGCTAATCCAGAAGTAATCGCGACAACACCGGGCGATTCCGCCGGCGTCGGCAAGCTTGCCGTGATGTCGACCAACTTCGGAGCTCCCATCAGGCAGCTCCCTGATTGCCTTCTGTATCGGACGGCTCGACATCAGTCACGGTTTGCTCAACCTGTTCGGCAGGCGCCTCGAAACTGACTTCAGCTTCCACCGCAACGGCCTCGGCCTGAACTTCATAATCCGTTACGGGCTCAACTGCGGAGTTTGCCCCGTCATAACGACAGATGATGAGAGTGACGTCATCATCGAGCGCGACTTCCGAGCGGAAGCCATGAATCTCTTGAACGACGCCAGAAAGCGCGTCTTCGGCCGTTTCACTTTTCGTGAGTTGGGCCGCGAGCGACTTCAGGAGTCGACGCTCTCCGAAGTTTTTCGCTTCCGGATTTTTCACGTCGACCACACCGTCTGTGTAAAGAACGAGTTGGTCACCCGGTTGAAGTTGGATCTGTGCCTCTTTGAAGAAGATGCCGGACTGCTCACCTAAACGGGGGTTGTTGACCTGATTGAGAGCAAAGAAATCATCCCTTTTGGGGACTGAGTCAGGATCCTGCCATTTGTGCAGCAGCAGCGGCGCTTCATGCGACGCGTTTGCATACGTCATCTCGCCCGTAGAGCGATCGATGCAGGCGAGGAAGAAGGTCATCATCATCTTGCCCTTGCTCGTATCGCAAATCGCGCGATTCATGATCCCAAGGCATTCACTTACCGTGAGCGGATCACCCATTGTGATTACGCTCGCAACGGCACGCGCCGCACTTGTTAAAAGTGCTGCCGGCGCTCCGTGGCCTGTGGCATCCGCGATCCAAACGTAGACTTTGTCTCCGTTTTCGCAGTAGTACCACCAGTCACCACCGCACTCGCTGGCGGGAACGTAGTGACCCGAAATCTGAAGGCTTCCGATCGTCGCGTTACTTTCAGGGAAGAGCGAATCTTGAACGGCTTTTGCGGTCGCGAGCTCGGACTCCATCCGTGCTTTTTCCGCCGTCTCCATCATGAGGCGCGAAACTTCGCCCGCCATCGCGTTGAAGCTTGTTGCCAGCTGGCCGATCTCTCCCCCGCTATCGATATCGACACGAACTCCGAAATCACCTTCGGCAACCTTTTGCGTTGCTGCGCTCAGGTGACTCAAAGCGTAGGTCAGGCTGCGTGAGATAATCACGGCGATGAAGACCGTCAAGCCCAACACCGCAACAAAGAACCACGATGATTTACGCAAGAGGATTTCGACCGCCGCGAGTGCTGAGTTCTTATCGACGAGCGAGACGACCACGAGATCCGCAACACCGACTTCTGAGAACGAGGCTAAGTATGGAACTTGGGCGGTCGAAGCAATCTCCGCGATTCCTTCGGGAGCGTTTGAGCGTGAAAGTTCGGCCCAAACTTTTTCGGGTCCCCAATCTCCGCCCGCATCTGGCGTCATGAAGACAGGAGCGCCATCTTCTTTGCGCGAAAGGAAGCTTAAGTAAGGCCCGCGCTCGGAGAAAACTTGCGCGAGCTCTGCGGCTTCGAAGAGCGCAATCGCAACAACGTGACGAGGATCATTGATTTCCCCGAATCGCGCCGCGAGTAACATGCGATCCATACTCGTTTCGATACCGCGAACGTTGACGGCACGGTTCTTTGCCTGCGCAACGAGATCTTGCACGGTCTTCTCTTGACCTGATAGCAATTTTTTACCGTTGGCTTTCGCAAGATCAACCGTCCGCTCGTAGCTCGAAGTTTCGGCGTTCCACGCATAGAGTTGGAACGCTTCGAACTTCGCTTCACGTTCAAAGAAGTAGGTGCCGGTATCAGCTAAGTTCTTCGTGTCGGCACGATAACTCAAGACGACCGCTTGCGCGCCGGAGATGACGCTTGCAACTTCAGAGCTTACGCGCGCGGCGCGGGTCTTCGAAACGGAAAGCGAGGAGTCAAAGACGTAAGCGATCTTGTCTTTTTCGAAGATTGTCTTAGCTAGGATGAGGAATGACGTAAGACCCACGAACGGAATCACCGTCAGGGCCGCCATAAGTTTATATCTGAGTGAGATGGTTTTAATCCTCATTGCTCGACCTATCGGCGCAATCGACGAGAAAACTTTGTGTTTTGTCTCAAAACCGGACCATGGTCCATCAACCAGACCCGCATCCCGTTCGATAAGAGATAAGGATGAACTACAAGAAACTGAAGGAATACTATTTCGGCATCGATGGAGCGATTCTGGCGCTAAGCCTGATTGCGCTCTTCATGTCGATCTATTTCCTCCTTCAGGATGATAGCGCTGCCGTAAAGGCTCGTGGCGAACTCACCGCCGTAGGTAAATTCAACCAAAGCCGCAACGACGTTCGCCGCCGTGTTCAGTCGGGATTCACTTGGGCCACCGTTTCTCCCAAAGACACTGTCTATGAAGGAGACAGCATCTTTACGGGCGATGAATCGGATGCTTCCATCCAACTAGAAAGCGGCGGAAAAATTCAGATCGATCCTAAGTCGCTTGTCGTAGTGCGCACGCAAGGTAAGAGCCTTGCGCTTGATCTTCAGTACGGATCGCTTGTCGGTAAAGTCAGCGGCGACGCTCCCCTTTTGATTAGTCAGAACGGTCAGCTCCAAGAGCTCACATCCGAAGATGCCGAAATCCGCATCGAAACGACGGCGGAAAAAGAAACGAAGATCCAAGTCGTCAAGGGTGAAGTTCAGCTCAATAAGGTCAATAAACAAAAAAAGTCTAGCGATGAGCCAAAACCACCGCCGCAAGTGATTCGTCAGAACGAAGTCCTTGAGATGAAGGCGGCGGCAGCACCCGTCATCAAGAAAGTTCAAGTTGAACTTGTAGCACCAGATACCGGAAAAACTCTTTGGATGCCTCTCGGTCAAAGCGTTGTCTTCCGTTGGAAGTACCTGGGTGGAAATCCTCCGGCTAAGGGCCGCATGGAACTCTCACGCGATATTAACTTTGAACAAAAAATCGCGGCCTATGAGATTGCGGGCACGGCGGTTTCTCTCCCCGATAAGAATCGTCCGACCGGCACGTTCCACTGGCGTATTCGCCCGACGACGAACAATCCCAATGAAGAAGCCTTGCCGAGCGCACCTTCGCGCTTAACGCTTTATCCGGATAGTCCTCCGCTTCCGACTTTCCCAACGGACGGTCAGGGTTTTGCTTATAATGCGGAAGCCGGAGAAACCGGAAAACAGGTTTTATTGAGCTGGGAAGATCAATCAGGCTCAACCGAGTTTGAAGTTCAGCTTGCAAGCGACACTGAATTTAAAAATCTTATTTTTAAAAAGCGTCTTGAGCTGATGAGCGAGAGAACGCCGCTTCTTGAAGGCGGAAATTACTATTGGCGAGTTAAGGGATTACATCCCCAAAGAAACGAGCCACCGTGGAGCCCGACGTTCCGATTCGCGATCGAGGAAGATGCCAAGACGCCAGAGGCTCCAATCCTTGCCGAAACGCGCATCGATTACGAAATTCCGGAACAGGTTCTCTTGCGCGCACCGAGCAACGTGAGTCTTTCGGGTCGCGGCGTGCAGCCTGAGCAGTTGAAACCGTTCGCCTGGAATACGGTAACGTCGGCGGAATCGTATGAAGTTGAAGTTGCGCCAACTGAGTCGTTTGAGAATTCTATTAAGCAGAACTTAGGTGCGGATACCACTTTCGCGCCGCAAGAAATCAAGCCGGGTCCCCTTTTCGTTCGCGTCCGAGCGAAGGGCCGCAAAGGTTTGGTGAGTGCGCCTTCGCAAACGGGCCGCCTTGAAGTTGGTTTGCCGGCGCCGAATCTTGAGACGCCGCCACCGGAAACTCAGACGTTTACGGATCCAGTGACGCTTGAGAAAGCGAAGCATGACTTCAAAGTTAAGTGGTCGCCTCGCCCATTTGCTGAGTCTTACGAGCTCGAATGGGGCGCGGATAGCACATTTGAGAAGTCGAAGAAGTTCAGGCTCAAGCCTTCTGAACGCGCGATTGTGGTCACGAAGCCAGGCGATTACGCCGCTCGCGTGCGCGCTCTTGGGCCTGAAGGAATTCCGCTGAGCGCTTTCTCTGAGGTGAAGATTGCCAGCTATCGCAAGGAGTTGGTGGCCCCGGTGATCGCGAAGCCGGCTCCCCCGCCGCCGCAGCCTGCGGCTCCGCCGGTGCGCGCGCCGGCTGCCAAGCCGAAGCTCATGGGCGAGAAGCCTGTCGCGGGCCCTGGCCCCAATTTACTTGAGCCTCGACGGGATACTTCGTTTGTTTCGCTGGAAAACTCAGTTGCGTTCGTCAACTTCCGCTGGGCGGCGACCCGCAACGCGGAATTCTACGAAGTTCAAATCTCGGAAGACGCCGATTTCACGAAAGTCGTCACGACTTTCAAGTCGAAGTCGAACCGCTACACGTTCCAGAAGAGTCTTCCGGAAGGAAGAGTCTTCTGGCGCGTGCGCGCGCACACGAAGGAACAGCAGACGGATTGGTCGGATGTGTTCGACATCAACGTCCTCTACCAGTAACAACTGGGACACTTTCCTGCAGAAAAAGATCAGCATGACGCTAGGGTGATGAAGAGAGAACTGGTCAGAATCTTGCTCTTCTCCCACACATGTCGCTTGCGTGCCCCAACTGTTCAAATTTAGAGATCAGCTCGTCCGAAGATCGGAGCATTGTCCGGGCAGGATGGTTTCGACGCAAGTCTGATGGCCAGCGTGTGCAGCGCTATCACTGCACCTCGTGCAGTCGTGGCTTTTCGAGCGCGACGTTTAACGATTGCTTCCGACAAAACAAACGTCACTTCAATCACCGCGTGAAGATGGATTTCGTCGAAGGCGTCTCGATGCGCGCAATTGCGCGCAAACACAATCTGCATCGCACCACCGTCAAACGAAAACTCATCTTTCTCGGAGTAAAGGCTAATAAAAATTTCCGGAAGAACAACGAGCGCCTCCCGAAGGTGAGTCATGTCCAATTCGACGATCAAGAAACCTGCGAGCAATCAAAATGTAAACCGCTCTCGATCACTCTTGCAGTGGAACACGGCACAAGACGAATTCTTGATTTTGAAGTTTCGCAATCTCCGCCCAAAAGTTCCCTAGCAAAAAAGGCACTTAAGCGTTTTGGCCCGCGAAAAGATGAGAGGAAGCAAGGTCGCCAAAAGTTATTTAGTCGTCTTCAAAACATCGTGAAGCCCGACGCCATCATCGAGTCTGATCAGAACCCACACTACCCACCCGACGTGAAAGAATTCTTCCCGCAAGCCACGCACGTCACCTTTAAAGGCAGGCGCCCGAAAGATCACGGGATGGGGGAACTCAAGAAAGGATTTGATCCGCTCTTTTCACTTAATCACACCTGCGCGATGACCCGGGATCGCATTAAGCGTCTGGCGCGAAAGACTTGGGCGATCTCGAAAAAGAAAGAGTTTCTCGAGCTTCATCTGGCGATCTACGTCGATCATCACAA
>SYLX01000184.1 GCA_005808505.1 Bdellovibrionales bacterium
GCAGTGACAGAGTTCCTCTTCTTGATAAGGAAAACTCCATCGCCCTTGGGCTTTCAAAAGAACCTCACGCAGCAAAAGCACGGCATGCCCCGATCCCTCGGGAAGCAGAAGGTCACCCAAATTCCCGCGAAGCTGCGGACGTATGGCCGCAACGAGATTCAATAACTCACCGCAACCGACCGCACGCAAGTGAGCCGCGACGATTTGGTCGCCGTCCAGCGAAAGCGAAAGGCGCACGTGATCGCGCGCCGTGAGCCCAGCTTCGAATTCCGCTTTTTGAACGCTAGCGGATGCCGATGAATTTGTCGCATTTGGTGATGCCATAAGCTTCATGGTCCCACGGAGGCGTCAACCTTGACAAGACGAGGACGTCACGCGTTTGATTTTGAGCGACTCAAAATCAGCTTCTCGTTTGGTCGAAGGCTTTTAAGGAAAAATGATGAACTTGCGCCCCCTGCGAAAACTCATCTCTGGTCCGGTCGAGATTTATACGGTCCCGGCATTAGACGACAACTACTGCTACTTAATCCGGCGAGCGGGCACAAAAACATGCGCGGTGGTTGATCCATCTACCGCCGCTCCGATCCGAAAGGCTTTGGCGGAACTAGGCCTCACCCTCGATTTGATTTTGAACACGCACCACCATCACGACCATATCGGAGGGAACGAAGATCTTCTCTCAGAGAACCCAAAATTGCCGGTTTTCTGTTCTTCTTACGACAAACCGAGGATTCCTCAAGCCACACGAGGCTTCGGCGATGGGGAGAGTTTTGAATATCAGAATTTGGCGGGACAAGTCCTCTCAATCCCGGGCCATACACTTGGTCAAATTGCTTTTCACTTTCCGGAGGCGAGGGCACTGTTCGTCGGCGATACGCTTTTTTCGATGGGCTGCGGTCGACTTTTCGAAGGATCCGCGCAGACCATGTGGGAGAGCTTCGCAAAAATCAAATCGCTCCCGCCGGAAACCCGCATCTTCTTTGGTCACGAATACACCGATAAGAACGGACTTTTTGCGCTCACCGTCGAGCCAAATAACCTACGCATTCGGGAAAGGATGGATCAAACGAAAAAAGACTTAGCGACTTATTCCTCAGCCCGCGCGCCGAGCCTTTTCGAAGAGTTAGAAGTAAACCCGTTTCTGCGCGCGCCTGACGCGTTGGCCTTTGCTCATCGACGCTCGCTTCGTGACAAGTTTTAACTGAACTCAAAATTCGTCATACTTTTTATTGCTGCCGCGGGCTTTTTCCACCGGATATTTCTGCGCATTCTTTTGCATTTTCTTTGCGAGCGCGGCTTTGAGATCGACGCCGTAGCGACCCGCGATACGGAGAAGAAAGAAAAAAACATCGGCCATTTCGTCTTCGATTTTTTCTCGTGAGCTTACATTGGAGAGAAGGGCTTCGCATTCCTCGAGAGAACGAAAGCGAAAAAGTTCTAGAAGCTCCGCACTCTCGGTCGAGACCCCGATTGCTAGCTCTTTAATGTTATGAAACTGATCCCAATCTCGAGCTTCGCAAAAGTTTTTTACCTCGTTCAAAAGTTGGTGCAGCTCATCTTTTGCAACCGTCTCCATATTAGACCTCCCGAGCCGAGCAGAAAAATTCGAGGCATCTTGACGCGTCCGTTGCCGGAATTCAACAGAACTCTCCCCAAGCGTGTTTGAAGGAGGTGGGCTCCCAAGCCTCAGTCGAATTACCTTACACGTACGTTTGGGGCCTGCAGCGAACGGAGTTGTAAATGAATGAGCAGTTCGAACGAGAGCGAATCCTTGAGAGTTCAACGTCGTCGAACTTCTCCGGCGGCGATTTAATCGACGAGGAGTTGGTTAACTCCCCCTTCACCATAAAAGCTCTGCCACCGCTTTCCTTAAAAGCGGGCTTGGAAGAAATCGAAGCTCATCTTGAAAATGCGTTCGCCTTGAACGAGCGACTCTTTGAGTGCCTGCGCACCGAGGATGCGTTCTACATTCCTCCCGATCACGGATTGCGGCATCCAATGATCTTTTATTATGGCCACACGGCCGTCTTCTACATCAACAAGCTCGTTATGGCAGGAGCATTAGGTAAAGGGATCGATGCTGATTTCGAGAAGATTCTCGCCATTGGCGTTGATGAGAACGCCTGGGATCAAATCGGCGGGACACGCTGGCCACGGGTGGCCGAAGTCCGTGACTACCGCCGTGAAGTTTTATCGGTGCTGAAACGAATGATTCGCGCTTCTCCAGCGACGTTTGCGAGTCATCCGTTTGAGGAAACGCAGATGACAGCGCGCTGGGCACTCCTGATGGGCATCGAACACGACCGTGTCCACTTTGAAACCTCATCCGCCCTCATTCGTGAACTCCCGATCGAGTACGTCACTCGACCGCCGAATTTTCCGCCGCTGCATTCTTCATGGAAAAAAAGCGGAACCCAAATTTTTTCTGCAAGCAACGATTCGGATTGGGTTCATGTCTCGGCGGGTCGCGTGAAACTCGGGCGCCCCGAGGGCTGGGACACGTTTGCTTGGGATGATGAAAATGGAAGCCTCGAGATCGAAGTTCCGGAATTCCGGGCCGCACGGGGCCTAGTGAACAACGCGGCTTTTCACCGCTTCGTCGAAGACGATGGTTACTTCGATCGTCGTTATTGGACGGATGAGGGTTGGGATTGGCGCACCCGCCGAAACGCCGTCCGTCCCCGCTTTTGGCGCGAGGACCGAGGCCAAATTTTCCTCCGTACTCTCTTTGAAGAAATTCCGCTTCCATTGAACTGGCCGGTCATCGTGAACTTTCACGAAGCGCAAGCCTACGTGGAGTGGTTACGTCGGAAAGATCAAACTCCTTACGACATTATGAGTGAAGCGGAACACCATCGATTACGCGAAATCTCGGTGCGAAATTCTGAGCGAAAGGCGGATCGGAGTCTTAAAGACTGGCTCGCCTCACACGTCTTCGCGAACTCAAATTTCAACGCTCGTTTGAGTTCGGAATCACCCACATCGTTTCCATCAGGAATTCATTCCCAGATGCCATCTACGGAGGCTGATTCCGAAATGGAAGTGAACGATGTCTTCGGCAATGTTTGGCAATGGTGCCGTGATGAGTTTAAGCCCCTTCCAGGATTTGCGCCGCATCCGCTCTATGAAGACTATAGCGCTCCGGCGTTCGACGGCCGCCACCGTGTTCTCGTTGGTGGATCTTTCATGAGTACGGGCGAAGCGATCGCGCCCTGGGTCAGAAACAACTTTCGACCTCATTTCTTTCAACATGCTGGCTTTCGCCTGGTACGATCGACCTGACAGTTCACCAGAGAAGCAAACAAGGCGAGTTGAACGACCATGAGTGCCGCAGACTCTAAGATCACGGATTTCAAAAAGAGGTTTTACCAACAGACAAAGATCCTGCATTTGAACAATGCAGGCCAGGCTCCGATGTGCACGCCTGCCTATGAAATGATTCAGAACTGCGCGCGGCTTTTTTATGAAGAGGGCGCCAACAGTTATCTTCCGATGGTGAATATCACGAACGAGGCACGAACGAATCTGGCGTCGTTTCTCGGATCGAAGCCCGAAGAAGTCGCCTACTTCCCAAGTGCCGCGAGCGCGATATCGCAAGTCGCTTTCGGACTTGATTTGAAATCAGGCGACGAGATCATCGTGTGGGATCAAGAATATCCTTCGAATCTTTATCCCTGGCGAGACGCCGCCAAACGCGCAGGTGCAAAACTGGTCGTTGCTGAGTCCGGCGCTGATCTTTCGACTCCCGTCACGACGATTGAAAAACTGATGACTCCTCGAACCAAAGTCATCGCGACATCGTGGGTCCAATACCGCACGGGCGCTATCACCGATCTCAAAGCACTTTCGACACTTGCGCACTCGAAAGGAATTTTTGTTTCGGCCGACATCATCCAAGGTGCGGGTGCACTCCCCTTCGACTTTCACGATCTCGGAGTCGATGCGGCTTGCGGCGGAAGTCACAAATGGATGCTGTCTGCTCACGGCGCGGGCTACTTGCTTCTCCGCGAAGAACATCGCGAACGTTTGCGCCCCCTCGCGACCGGTGCGATGACCTACGGAACTTCGGAAGACAAATTGAATCTCGATGCTCAACCTCGGACGGATATGCTTCGCTACGAACCTGGAGGAAAAGCCTTTATTGAAATCGCCGCGCTCGGTGCTGCCGCTAAGTTTTTGAAGGAAACCGGTATCGATCGCATCGCGCAAGAGATCGAATGGCTTTCGCGCAAACTTCTCCACGGTCTCAGGGAACGTGGCTATTCGATCAATTCACCTCACGGCTCGCACCACCGCGGATCGATCGTAAACTTCGCACCTGGAAAAGACTCACGATTCAAAACACAATTGGAAATCGAAGCCGTGCTCACCGAAAATCATGTGACGTTCGGGAAACGTCCGCCTGGTCTACGCCTGTCGCCACACGCCTTCAACACAATTGAAGACATCGAGAAAGTCTTGAACCTCTTGTAAGAAAACTAGCGGACAAGCGCGGCACTTTTCAGTGCGGAAATCAAATCAAGGTCGCCACGCGAAGCGATGAACCCGCCGACGTTCTCGAGTTTCGGTTTTCCGTACGTCAAGGTTTGGCCTGAATCGATTGCAAGAACTTTCCCGCCCGCTTCTTCGACGATGAGCTGGCCAGCTGCCGTATCCCACTCAAACGTGGGTCCCAGTCGCGGGTAAAGGTCAATCGCGCTCTCGGCAAGTCGACAGAACTTGAGTGCGGAGCCATAAAGTTGAACGTCTCGCACGTTCAAGAGTTTGAGCGCGGCCCGAACTTTCTCGGTCGAAAGACTACGCGAACCGGCAGCAATCAAATCGACTCTTTCATTCTTGATGAAGAGTTGCGACCCGCGCGAATTAAAGGCTCCACGCCCCATTTCGGCCCACCAGGTTTCACCCGTCACCGGTGCGTGGATAACCCCTGAAACCGGACGCGAATCTTCAATGAGCGCTACGCAAACCACGAACGTATCCAGTCGCGACACGAAATCTCTCGTACCGTCGAGCGGATCAATCAGCCAAAACTTTTTTCCGCGCACGACTCCCTGAGGATCACTCTCTTCAGACACCACCGGCACGTCGCTAAATTTGCGGATGCCCTCGACAAGGATGGCATTGGCCGCAAGATCCGCCTGGGTGACGGGCGACTGATCGACTTTCGCGGTCACGCTCCAGTCTCCACTTTTATAGAACTTCATGATCTCTCGCCCAGCTTCTTCCGCCAGACCACGGATTTTATCGACCATCCCCGTTTACCTCTTTTTCCCCGCGTCTCAGCTCAATTCAAAACGATGCGGAAATTAAACCAAGCCGTTTTTGTTCCGTCATGACGTTTTCGGAATTCGAGATGAAGCCAGGCTTTCTTTATACAGGTTCTAAAAGTATCGGCCGAGTAGTTTATGCGGCCCGAAACTGGGCCGTCTAGAAATGGGGACCTAATGTTGAGTTTGAATCGTTTCTCCGTCGGCCAGCGCCTTGCCTTCTTAACTATCACCATTCTCGTCTTCACGGCGGGACTTGGACTTTATTCCAACCAACAAGTGGAAGTCGTAAACAGTCTTACGACCGACATGGAAGTCAACTGGCTCCCGAGCGTTCAATACACTTCAGACATGAACACGGCGACCTCAGACTTCCGGATCGCCGAGCTTCAGCACATCCTTTCTCAAACCGAAGCCGAGATGAGCAGCTACGAACAAGCGATGGCCGACGTACTGAAAAAGTTTAAAGACAGAGAAGACAAGTACGTCAAACTCATCTCTTCAAATGAGGAGCGCGCAAAGCACGAAGAATTCAAATCGCTGTGGGAAAAATATCTCGCCGACCATGAAAACCTCGTGAAATTGTCCCGCGCCAACAAAACCGAAGAAGCTAAGGCTCTCATCCGCGGCGCTTCTCAAAAGAACTTCGATGCCGCGAGCGCACTTCTTGAAGAACTCATCAGCATCAATCAGAAAGGCGCTAATGAAGCGAGCCGTCGCGGCGATGAGATCTACGCATCAGCGCGCACTCTCATCCTTGGTATCTTGATGACGTGCTTGGTGATCGGTGCTTGGCTCTCCTTCTACATCGCGCGTGGAATCACCGTACCGCTCTCAAAAGTGATGCACGAAATGCGCGGCGGTTCTGATCAAGTAGCCGCCGCTTCTTCGCAGCTGTCCGCAGCAAGCCAGCAGCTTTCAGCGTCGTCATCGGAATCAGCAGCGTCACTTGAAGAAACGTCGGCTTCCCTCGAGGAAGTCGCGAGTATGGTGCGAGTTGCCGCAACCAGTGCTGAAGAAGCTTCTCGCCTCTCGGACTCCGCTCGTCAATCCGCCCAACAGGGCGAAACATCGAGCCAAGATCTCAATCGCGCGATGGAAGAAATTGCGAAGAGCTCAAAGAAGATCGAAGAGATCATCACGATCATCGATGATATTTCATTCCAAACAAATCTTTTAGCCTTGAATGCGGCGGTCGAAGCGGCGCGC
>SYLX01000185.1 GCA_005808505.1 Bdellovibrionales bacterium
AGAAGAGATACTATCTTGAACTCCACTTGGCGATTTACGCCGACCACCACAACCAGAAACTTGAAGCATTGAAGCCGTACTTCTGATTTCCGAGAGGAATTAACTCAAGTCCGGAAAACTCACCGCTACCTCTCCAAAAAACAAAAAAAGGGCCGACCCAGTCAGCCCCGCGTTCAGATCAAAAACTGCAATTAGGTGGTCCAGTTCAATCAGTCAAAAATCTTGCCAGGATTCATAATCCCATCAGGATCAAAGGTCTTTTTGATCCCTTTCATCAATTCGATCTCAGCAGGTGAGCGGGTGAAGCCGAGGTACGGCTTCTTCACAAGTCCGACTCCGTGCTCAGCCGAAATGGATCCGCCAAGCTTTTTGATCACGCTGAAGAGAACGTCGTTAACACCAAGGCAGCGCTCAAGGAACTTCTCTTTCGAGAGATCGTTCGGCTTCAAGATGTTGATGTGCATGTTGCCGTCGCCGATGTGACCGAACCAAACCACTTCGAAATCAGGGTAGTGCTTCTTGAGAATTGCGTCGGTCTCTTGCAGAAACTCCGGAACTTTCGAGATCGTGACCGAGATGTCGTTTTTGTAGGGCATGAATGCGGCTGTGGCTTCGGAGATATCTTCGCGCAGGCGCCAGAAGTCCCGCGCCTGAGCTTCGCTCTGCGCGATGGCTCCGTCGATGACCCAACCGTTTTCCACGCACGTTTCGAAAATCTCGAGCACTTTGGGTTCGATGCTCTCGTCCAAGTTTTCGACTTCGACGACGAGGTAATTCGCAGCCTCGGTTGCAAATGGACGTTGAAGATGCGCATGGTCCATCACCGTCTTCAAAGCCTTATCGGAGAAGTACTCAAACGCTGTCAGTGGAACTTGATCACGGAAGACGCGGAAAACCTGCATGATCGATTCAAGGTCCGGAACGCCTAGGCAAAGCACAGAGCACGGTTTCGTCGGTGCGGTGAGGCGGAGAGTAGCTTCAACGATGAAGCCAAGAGTTCCTTCGCTCCCGGTGAAGAGATGTCGAAGGTCAAAGCCCGTCGCGTTTTTGACGAGATTTCGGTTGAGTTCGAGGATTTCACCGCGACCGGTAACGACTTTGAGTCCCGCAACCCATTCGCGTGTGTTTCCGTAGCGAAGAACTTTGATTCCGCCAGCATTCGTTGCGATGTTGCCACCAATGTGGCTAGAGCCACGAGCCGCAAAATCTACGGGGTAAAGAAAGCCTTTTTCGCGAACGAATTTTTGGAGAGCCTCGGTCACGACACCGGCTTGGCAAGTGACCGTACGGTCGAACTCGTTGAGCTCAAGAATCTTGTTCATCTTCTCAAAGCTGACGACGACTTCGCCGTTGAGAGCGCAAGCTCCGCCGCTGAGACCCGTGCGGCCACCCGACGGAACCAAACCAATTTTATTTGCACGGGCCCACTTGGCTAGAGCCGCCACCTGTTCCGCAGTCTCTGGGAAGACAACCGCGCTCGGATTGATTTCGTAATGTTTCGTCCAATCGCGTCCGTACGTCGCAAGCGAATCTTTATCCGTGGCGACATTTTGCTGCGGGAGAACTTTGGAAAGTTCGGTAAGGGCGGCGGAAGCTTGCATAGGCGTTACGCTCCTAAATTCGATCTCGGATCGTGCTGCAGGTCAAAATGATCAAAGATTTTTGGTCCGTAGGCAGTATCGAACGCGAGCGAAAATGCGTCAAGTCGTGTGGACCAACCTTGGCAATTTGCCTGGGTAATCCGAGCGGAGGTTTACTTGGAAGCAGCGGTTAAAAGGCGCGTAAGCGCTTGGTAGTCCGGGTCCTCTTCGAGAGTCAGGCCAGAGCCTTGCGCGCGACTTTGACGAATGCGTTCTAAAATCGCTGCGGCCAGCGGAATTGCCGTCTTCAGATGCTCGAGCGCTTCCGTTTGCAAGGGGTCTGAGTTTTCGTGAGTTCGCGCTTGGCAGAGTTTTTCCATGAGCTCACCGAGCAAAGACACTTCCGGTAAGCCGTAGGTTCGACCCGTGCCTTTGATTTTATGGAATTCTGACTCTAGGTCTTCGAGTTTAGACTCCCGCCAGAAGCGTTCGATGGCAGCGGTTTTTTCGGGAAATGTCGCCAAGTATTCTTTTTGGAGCTCGGCGAGCAGATCCTTGAGGCTCATGCGGCTTTCTCGTGGGGAGCGTGGTCAGGATCTTCGCTTGAAGATTCGTCATCACGCCACTTCGGCAAGGTGAACCAGAACGAGCTCCCTTGACCAACTTCACTCTGAACACCGATCTCACCGCCGTGTTCAACGACGAGAGCTTTTGCGATGGCGAGTCCGAGACCAGTTCCTTTCACGAGCGGGCTTTCGGGATTCGCGCCCTGGCGGAACTTCTGGAAGATGAGCGCGCGATCTTCAGGCTGGATTCCGGGACCTTGGTCCTTGACCGTGACGATCAATTCTCCACCCGGAGTTTTCCCGATCATCACGTGAACCCATGAACCTTCGGGACTGAATTTAATCGCGTTGGAAATCAAATTCGTGAGGACCTGCTGAATCCGATCGCGGTCCATGAAGACTTCAAGGCCAGGTGAGGATTCAACTTTGATGCGAACCGAAGCTTTGTGCGCGAGCCCCGTAAGGCCTTCGGCTGTCTTGGAGATCATCTCTTCCCAAGAAATCCAGCTGCAGGCGAGAGGGAGGCGGCCGGCTTCGATCTTTGCGAGATCAAGGAGATCATTGATCAAACGGATGAGGCGATCGGTTTCAACTTCCGCGATTTTGATCAAGCGCATGCAGTTGGGATCGATGTGTCCCATGACACCGCTATCGAGAAGACTCAAGCTTCCTTTAATCGATGTGAGGGGAGTGCGAAGTTCGTGACTTGCGATGTTCAAAAACTCGGACTTCGCTTGATCGAGGCTCTTCAACTCGTCCATCGTGTTGATCACGCGCTGGGCGAGGGAGTTGAAAGTGCGTTGCAAATCCCCAAACTCGTTTGCTTCGGGCTGAGAGAATTGAAACGAGTAACGGTCGACAAGAAAGTCACGCATCCGACGCGAGAGACGATCCAACGGTTTGAAGACGCGGCGACGAACGATGAGAACGATCGAGATCAAACCAAAGAAAGAAGAAACGATCGCCACACCGGTTTGAACTTCGAACTCTTTCCAGAGCCCACGCGCGACACGGTCACTTTGATCAAAGACGAGTGTCTCCGTTTCGACCACGAGATTTTTACGTTTACGGATGAGGCCCTGGTCTTTTCCGTTGTAAGCGTTGAGCAGACCCGTAATCGCTTCGCGGCGTTGTTCGGGCTGAAGCGTGGCGCCCCAGAGTTGGAGCTGAGCTTTTTGCGGTGTTTTCAAATCGCCTTCGAGTGAAAGAACGAAAGCTTTGACCGTGAGGCTTTCAGCACTCAGAGCTTGCAGCGACGTCATCGATGCGCGGCCAACCCAGACCTTGTAGCCAAAGAAGGCGGTGAGTCCGAGCGCGACGAAGGCAACGAAATGAAGGCGGAACCGAATGGTTCTCATCGAGTTTGGCCTCCCTGGCCGGAACCCATGATCTCTTCGATGCGAGAGCAGATATTTTGCGGATCAAAGGGTTTCGCGATGTAGCCGCGACCCATCTGGAGGAATTGGTCGATGTCTTTGCCGTCAGTCTTTGCGCTCAAGAAGATGATAGGAGTACCCCATACACCTGCCGCTTGGAGCTCGAGCGCAACTTGAAGTCCGCCTTTTTTCGGCATCATGCCGTCGAGGATGATGAGATCGAAAGGTTCTCGCAGTGCCGTTTCAAGAGCGGCTTCGCCGTCTTCCCTCAAGACAACCTGATGGCCACCCATTTTCTCTAAGCAGAGCTGGGTGACGACTGAAATGTGAGGATCGTCTTCGGCGAGCAGGATGCGCATGAACCCTCTTTTGGCTTCCTCTTCGCTTTCTTATCGGAGGCGGACTTGAGGGAATGAAGCTTGGGCGCGCGGAATTTAGACGGTTCTTGCTCTTTTCTTTCGTATTTCCACGAGCGACGACAAACGTCGAGGCAATTAACGGCGAGTGCCCGTGCGTAGAAGCGCGTACACCGGGCAGAACCGCCAGCTTCCGGTCGCGATCAAGACTAGACCTAAGTAGCCCCACCACGGGCCTCCGGCTACCGCCCAAGCGAGGAGCAGGGTCCCGATGAAAAGGCGCAAGATGCGATCGAGAACGGACATGTTGATCTTCATGACTCTATCTAAACCCGACTCGGCCACACCGGGCAAGTTTGCGGATCTAGTCGCGGAAAGATGAAGGTCCGTCGTGTTCCTCGCGCCAATCGTGATTTACTATGGGTTCTGGACAGAGTCAGAACGCGGAGGAGAGATGCGAACCATCCAAACGGATTTCACAAAGTTGATGAACTGTCAGCTGCCGCTGATCGGGGCACCGATGTTCTTGGTCTCAAACGTCGAGATGGTCGTCGCAATCAGCGAGGCGGGCGGAGTGGGATCGTTCCCCGCTCTCAACTATCGGCCGATCGAAAAGTATCGCGAAGCGCTGGACGAAATTCGCAAGCGCACGAGCAAACCGATTGGCGTGAACATCATCGTTAATAAAAGTAACCTCCGTCAGAAAGAAGATCTGAAACACGCGCTCGAGACGGGCGTGAATCTCTTCATCACGTCGCTTGGTAATCCAGGTGAGGTCATCAAAGAGGCGCACAAAAACGGCGCCAAAGTCGTTTGTGATGTCACCAATCTCAATCACGCATTGAAGGTTCAAGATCAAGGAGCGGACGGAGTCGTTGCCGTTGGTTCAGGAGCCGGAGGGCACGCCGGACCCATCTCGCCGCTCGTTTTGATTCCTTGGCTCAAGGAAAAACTCTCGATCCCGATCATCGCGGCTGGTGGCATCGCTACGGGATCGCAAATGGCTTCGGCCCTCGCTCTTGGCGCAAGCGCCGTGCACGTCGGTACGCGTTTCATCGCGAGCACCGAAGCGGGGGTTGAGAAGTCCTACAAAGATGCGGTCGTGAATTCCTCGCCTGAAGATATCGTAATGACGACGCGTGTGTCGGGAACGCCTGCGGCCGTGATCAACACTCCCTACGTGCAGAAGCTTGGACTTGATCTTCCGATTCCGCTGAAGCTTTTAAAAGAGCATCCGAAAACAAAACGCTACGCCGATATGCTCATCCACTTCATGGGAATGAAGCAGCTTGAAGAAGCTGCGACCAAACCCTCGTGGAAAACGGTGTGGAGCGCAGGGCAAAGTGTCGGACTCATCAACGAAATTCTTCCTTGCCGCGAGATCGTTGAGAAACTTGTGAGAGAGTACGATGCCGCAGTTCAAAACCTCCCGCTGGCAAAGGAGCTTTGATGTTTGACCGCATTCAGAAACTCAAAGGGAAGATCGATCCCATCGCGATCACCGAGCAGATTGCCGGAAAACTTCCAGGCCCGCTCAACAACGCTCTCGTAAAAAATCGTCTTCTCGACGTTGTTTTAAATGTCGGCATTCCGTTCAATCGATGGCTCGGCTTGCGCATCAAAGAATTCGGACCAGAAGGTGTAACGATCGAGTCCCCAGAAACTTTGCTCCGTCGCAATCACGTCGGCACCGCTCACGCTTGCGCGCAAGCTTTGATCGGCGAGTACGCTGCGGGTCTCGTCGTGGCGCAGACTTTTCCGCTTGAAACTTATCGGATGATCATCGGTCGGCTCGAGATCGATTACCATAAAGCAGGAAAAGGAACTCTGCGCGGAACGGCTCGTGCTCCCGACGTCTGGCCGGAGCTCGAAAACGATGAAGCTTGGGTTGAGATGCGCACCGAAATTCGTGATGAAGCCGGAGTCGAAGTCGCCGTTTGCAAAACTCGTTGGCAGATCAAATCTTGGGCAAAAATTAAAGCGGATCGCGAATCACGCACGAAGAACGAGGCGTGAAATCGCACGCGCCCGAATCGAAACGAGGCTTGCCCTAAATCCGGGCAAGTCTGCGCGCGTCGCTAATCAAAAATTGACCAGCCTTAACAAGCCAATCCGCTCTTTGTTCGATACAAATTTTCCAGCAACAAAGAGATGCATAAAGACACTGCTGAACAAGCATTGATCACGAACACGACCTGTCAGGGAGGGGCTTGATGACGATCGTTAAGGGATTGGTTTGGATTGCGGCCGGGTTGATGACTTTCACAAACGAACAAGCGTTCGCGAAAGCGACTGCACCCGTGAATAATGAAGTTTGCTTTTCTCCTCACGAGAATTGCGATCAGAAACTTCTCGCGTTCATCGCGACTGCCAAGTCGACGATCGATATCGCGATCTACAACATCACTCTGCGCGACATGCTGACCGAACTCGATGCCGCTCGCGACCGCGGAGTCAAAATCCGTATCGTCTGCGATCGCCGTGAGGGAGAACGCAAAACTTCGCTCGTGGATGATATCCGTCGCGCGGGCTTCAACATTCGCTTCGGCAATGTCGACGGCCTCATGCACAACAAGTTCACGATCGTCGATCGAGACATGGTTCAGACCGGCTCGTTCAACTACACGCTGGCCGCAAGTAACCGCAGCGCTGAAAATCAGATCTACTTAACGAATGAAAAAGTGGTGAGCCGGTTTCAGAAAGAGTTCGATGAACTCTGGAGCGAAGGGACTCCCGTGCCGGCAGGTTTCGTAGGAACGAAGGAATACGAAAAAGAGTAGGTACCAGTTTACTTTTGCAGAAGCCGCGCGTCAGTCACAACCGAAGCGCGGCCCAAAAGACGAGCGAGGCTTACTTCAACATGTCCTTGAGTTCGCCGCTTTCGTACATCTCCATCATGATGTCGCTTCCGCCGACGAGTTCTTTTTCGATGTAGAGTTGGGGGATTGTCGGCCAGTTGCCGTATTGCTTGATGCCTTCGCGGATTTCGGGATCTTGAAGGACATCAACCGAGTGATACTTAGCTCCGAGTTCAGCGAGGATCGCCGCCGCGCGAGCCGAGAATCCGCACATGGGGAACTGGGGCGAACCCTTCATGAAAAGCACGATTTTGTTTTGCCCGAGGATCGACTCGATTTTTTCGCGCACGTCTGACATTCCCTCTCCTTGATTGCTACCTGTTTCGAAGATTTTTTCCATTTTGAACCTCTCGATAAACGCTGAATTTATTTTTTCGCGACCGTCTTGATGGTGAGAGCGTGGACTTCACCGGTCTTCAACTCGGCATCGAAAACGTTCATCACGTGACGTTGCTGCTGGATTCGCGATAGTCCCTCAAAAGCTTTGCTCTCGATGAAAACTTGCCAGTGATCTTGAGTGCCAGTGAGATCGACCACCTCGATTTTTCCGTCGGGGTACGCTTGTTCCAGCCGAGCTTGCATCTGTGCTGAAGTCATCTTCAGTCCTTTCAAAACCTATTTGCCGAATCCGGCCGAAGCTGCCGGTCGCCAAGTTCTCGGCCAATCGACCAAATCACCGGGCAACGACGTGGACTCCGAGCAAAATTTTGCGGGGTTTACCAGCGGGTTCTAACAAAGAACTTAGGGGTTTTGCAAGGTAAGGCCCCCCGCTTTCGGCTTCGTCCAGAGCGTGGTAAAGGATTGGGGCATGAGTTACTACCAGTTTGCGGATCCCGAGCATATCAAACGCGAGCGCCGAAAAGCCCAGGAGCTGCGCCAGAGTTCCTGGTGGAAGCAACGGATCGGACAAGGGATTTGCTATCACTGCGGAGAGAAGTTTCCGAAAGAGAAGCTCACGATGGACCATCTTGTCCCTCTGGCCCGCGGAGGAAAAAGCACCAAGAACAACTGCGTCGTCAGCTGCAAAGAATGCAATACCAAAAAAGGCCACCAGATGTCGGTGGAACTCACGATGCAGGAAATGGCGGAACGGGGAGAGCTCGGCAGTAACGACGAAGCTGGCAACTTTGATGACGGCCACGAGGACGACGACCGCGACTGAATTTGGATTTGCCTGATTTTTCCGGGTGTTTCGCTGATCGCTCAGCTCATGTTGGAGTTCTTGGTTTCTTGAGTCGGGACCTCCCGCAAGCTGGAGGCGTTGACGCCGAAGGCGGCATGCGGGTGAGGGCAGGAGCCCGCGTCTCCGACTCAAGAAAGCAAGAACGACGAGCCCGTGTCTCCGACTCAAAAGAGCAAGAAACCCTCTCCGACCAAAAACCAAGACGAACGGCAAAAAAAACCGCGGGGGATGAAGCCCGCGGTCAACCTAAGGAAAAACAAGAACAGGAACCAGAACCAGAACCGTAAAACAAGAACAAGTTCAGGACGATCCGTCGTTGCCTTCATCGTTAGAGCCAGCGTCAAACCCTAGAAACGCTCTCCAACTCAAAGCCCCGGGCCATTGCAGCTCGCGGAGCTTAAAGGCCACCCACCTTACATCACGTCCAAAAGTTCAACTTCAAACATCAAAGGAGCGTTGGGCGGAATCGCGTTGCCCGCGCCCCGTGCGCCGTATCCCATCTCCGCAGGGATGATGATCTTGCGCTTTCCGCCGACTTTCATAGCTTCAAAACCATCGTCCCATCCCTTGATGACTTCGCCGCCACCGAGGTTGAAATCGAAAGGTTCGCGACCTGCCGACGTATCGAACTGTTTTCCACGGCCCATCGGTTGCGAGGGGTCGTAGAGCCAGCCGGTGTAATTAACTTTAATGCGTTTGCCTTTCGTCGCGATCTTGCCGTTTCCGACGATCGTGTCTTCAACGATGAGCTTCTTAACTTCTTTCGGGAGATCGGACTTTGCTTCCGGCTTAGCTGCTTCTTTTTTAGCCGTCTTTGCGGGAGATTTTTTGTCTGCAGCCTTTTCGGCAGGTTTCTCAGTAGCTTTTTCTGTCGCCTTTTCCGGTGCTTTTTCTGGTGCTTTTTCTTCTGCGTTAGCGATCGTGAGAGCGAGGAGACTTGCGAAGATGACAGCCACTAATTTCAAGATGAGTCCTCCGGAAGATCATGCTCGGTGCCCATCAAGGACAACCGCATGAGGTGAATCTTATCCACCGTTTCTAAAATCGTGCAACTTCACACATGTGAATATGTGAGTTCCTAGAAATTCGCGGAACGTTCTTGATGGAATCTGAAGATTCTTTTAGAGGCTCGCGCCCATTGCCCGACTAATGACTAGCCTCTGCCGAACTCGCAGGCAAATGGTGGAAAAACCCTCTGTCCCACGACGCACCTCGATTAGAATCGGAAGGCTTCAAGAGTTGCCCTCACTTTGATTTGTTGGTTTGATGTCGTCATAGACAGGCGACAAGACACCAGAATGTGTTCAGACGCACCGTGGTGAGGGCCCAACGTCGAAAGACCGCCGGGGGGACCGGTCTTTGGCGCCTGACTTTCTTTGAGCGAATCAATTTTGCTTCCATTATTGAGAATTTAGGTAACCAAAGGATCTGGCAACAGTGGCAAAACAGATTACGAGTAGCAGCACCGCGGAATATTTCGCAAAGAACCTTCAGCAGGTCGGGTTTTCCTCCCCGACGAAGGCCGTGCTCACGACGTTGAAAGAAGCTGTCGACAACTCGCTCGACGCTTGTGAAGAGGCCGGCATTTTGCCGGACATCGTCGTCACCGTGAATAAGATTGGCGCGGGCTCGTCAAAGAGTTCGGACCTCGTGGAAATCACCGTAGAAGATAACGGACCCGGTATCGATCCCGAAGACCTCGCCAAAGTTTACGGCGAGTATCTCGCATCGAGTAAATTCGGTCGGGGTCAGTGTACGCGTGGTCAACAGGGTATCGGGATTTCGGCGGCGACAACTTGGGCACAGCTGACGAATGCTTCCGGTGTACGTGTGACTTCGAAAACTAAGGGCATGCGCAAAGCCGTATCCGCCCAAGTCGACGTCGATATCAAAGGCAACAAAGGTCTTCTCAAAGGAAAAGAGACGATCGATTGGGAAAAACCTCACGGCGTGAGAGTTGAGTTCCGCATCGATGGTCGTATCCAGCTCAATGGTGACGGCGGGCTTTTGACGTACCTTGAAGGCACGACGCTCGTGAATCCCCATTTGAAGCTTCGGTATAAGCTTCTCGAAAATGATTGGGTGAACATCGAGCGCGTTAGCGATCAACTTCCCGAAATTCCTGCCGCGACACTTCCGCATCCGCACACGATGAAGCTTGGTGAGTTCATGACTCACGCTGGCCTTTACGGCAAAGTCGAGTTCGGGAAGTTTCTGAAACAGGGCTTTTCGCGCGTTCAAGATGCGAACTTGAAAGACCTCGTCAAAAACGGTCTTGCGAAGTCGCTTCTCGATCAACCGACGAACAAGATGTCGGAAGAAAACTTTAAGACGGCGTTCCAAGTCATCCAGAAGACGGAGCTTCAACAGCCTTCGACAAAGTCCGTTCTCACGGTCGGCGAGGAGTCGCTTGCGAAGTCGATTCTTCGTCTCGGCGATATCGACTTCTTCTCGGTTGTGGCGCGTAAGCCGCGCATCGCTGACTTCAAACCCGTCGTGGTTGAAGTCGCGCTTGCGCGCTTCATGAGCCGCGGAGCTGCGGACGAGCAAGTTCAACTTCTTCGTTTCGCGAACCGCGTTCCGCTTCAGTTCGATAAAGCGGCGTGCGCGATTACGAAAGCGGTCGAAACCGTGAACTGGCGTGCGTACGGTCTCGGGCAGTCGAAAGATTCGCTCCCGGTTGGACCTTACGTATTCGCGATTTCGGTCGTTTCGCCGTTCATCAAGTTCAAAAACGCGTCGAAAGAAACGATCGACGGCTCTGACGAGCTGATCGAGGAGATTCGCCGCGCCCTCATGCAAGCGGGCCAAAAGCTTTCGCGCCACATCCGCAAGGAAAGCAAAGAAGCAGATCTCGAGCGCAAGATTGCGCATATCGAGCAGTTCGGCCCGATCTTGATCGAGTACCTCGGAAAGATCACGAACGCGAAAGAGTCGCGCAAGAAGAAAGCCGAAGAAGGGTTGAAGAAGCTCCTCGGTCGAGACGCAAAAGCGGCGGAGAAAGATCTCTCCGAAGCCGAACTTCGTTTGAACGCTTTGAAAGAGAAACAAGCGAAAGCGGGGCTACTCTTCAGCGCGACTTCTTCTGACGACGACGGCGGAAGCGATGACGAAGCCGAAGTAGTCGAGATCGAAGTGACCGACGACGACGCAACCACGAAGAAGACAACTCGCAAAATCGCAAAAGGTGGCGGCGACGGAGAGGCGGCGAAGCCGGCTCCGCAAAAAGGAACCGAGAAGTCGGGGACCGCGAAATCCGCGAAGGAGCCCGCAGCCGCAGCCCGTACGACGGGAACCACGGCGAAATCCGGTAAGCCCGATGTGCCGCCTTCGCCAATGAAGGCCGCGACCACCGCAACGACCGCGAAGTCGAAGTAAAGAAATAGAGGCATAAGACGATGGATAAAATCATCCGCATCCGTAAACTGACTAAAGACATCCCCAAAGAGGCGCGCCTTCTTTGCGATACGATGCTCACCGAGCTCGAGAACGCGAATCGTCCCGTTCTCGAGGCGGTCAAATGTTCACTTGATAATTCGCTCTACAATCCGAAAGTGGGATTCCTGACTCCTGGCGATAAAAAAGTTCGCACGGAGTTGAACGTCTCCAGCGTTCAGAAGATGGCGCGCGTGATCTTCATGCTCGAGCGTCTGATGATGAAGCTTGAGTCGAACGCGGTTCACACAAAGCGTGAGCTGTACTACATCGCAAAAGGCGAAGTGAAGTCGAACCCACATTTGAAACCGCTCGACTTCGCAGATCAGGATGAATCGGATTCAATCATCGACTTCATCGGCGACATGCTCGAAGTTTACCGCGAAGAGCTCAACTGCTTTGCGAACGATCGCGGCGGTCAGACGTACTCGCAGCAACTAGTCGTCACGGAAAAACTTCCCGACGGTGCGGTTGCGAACGTCGATCTCTCGACACTCGGTACGACGCCGTTTCAACCAAAGAACCGTCCGCAGTCTTTGTCGCTGAAGGCGAAAAAGAAAATCGACTTCTGCTTGGTCGTCGAATCGGAAGGTACGGCGGGAACACTCGTCGCCAACGGCATGACGAAGCGGCACAACTGCATCGTGATGGGTGCGCAGGGTGTTCCATCCAACGGAGTTCGTGGCTGGTGTAAGTTGATTCAGGATCAACTCAAAGTTCCGATGTTCTTCTTCGGGGACCTTGACGCGTACACGATCCAGAACATCTACCGCACGTTGAAAGCCGGTTCGGCTGCCAGCTTGATCCGGAACGCTGACTTCTCTGCACCCGAAGTCCACTTCTTGGGAGTTTTACCCGAAGACGTTAAGAAGTATGATTTGTTCTGCTACAACGTTAACGAGAAAGATCCCGTTGAGGCTCGCTCGTTGAAGAAAGCGAAAGACGCTCTCGCTAACGATCCGTTCTTCCAAGATAAAAAGAACAAACGTTTGGTGAGCGTTCTCGACTGGTTGATCAAGAACAAAAAGCGTTGCGAGCAGCAGGCTTACTTCTCGGTCGACGCGCGCGATCCGCAGATCGTCGAGAAAATCATCATCGAGAAGATCCGCAAAGGTCAGTACATCTAATATTAGAAATGATCCGATAGGATGTTGGATCTCAAGGGCGGCTCTTCGGAGCCGCCTTTTTTATTTGGCTTGTTGGGTGCGCTGACGAGCGCGATTCGCCGGACTTTCTCCGCGAGGATTTGCTCCGCCGAAAGCTGCTCGCGCTGATTTGAGTCGCGCTTTGATGACTGAGCATTCCTCACAGTGGATGACACGAAACTCATCTTTATTGCAAAGACCTGACATGTTATCTGCAAAAGAGTTCCAAGCTTCGCGAATGCCGCCGATGTTTTTCTGCCAGAAATTTTGGGAGCCTTGCGGCTGAGATGTGGTTCCAGGAGGAATGCTGCTAGAGGGACTTCCCCCATTTGCCGGCGCCTCAGGCCTCTGGGCGCGGTAGATGGGACGTCTTGAAGCGCGCGCCTCTTCGGATCGATGAAGATGCGCAGATGAAAAGGCATCTGATCTACCCGTAGGATCCGCGAAATCCGAGCGAACGAGCCCTGAGAGACCAGTCGCGCCGTTTCTCGGCGGGCCACCGTTAGCGCCTGGCGCT